>NZ_JBFBIV010000056.1:0-22032 GCF_040702025.1 Streptomyces sp. NPDC088194
CAGAGTGCGGTCCGGGCGAAGGGCGGGGCGATGCAGGAGAAGGCGATCAGCGGGGCGGGCCCGGCCGGCGCCGTCCCCGGTGGGACGGCGGGTGTCAACTGCCGGAAGGGGTCAGGACGTTCCCGCCGCGGCACCGGCCGCGATGAGCTTGCGGTTGATGTCCCGAACCGGCCCGGGCTCGACCTTGACGACCTCGCGGTCGTAGGTGATCAGCCCGTTCAACTCGCCTTCGACGTCGCTGAGTTGCGTGTACACCGAGCCGGACAGGTTGCCGGCCGCGGCGGACAGCAACTGGCTGGTGTTGTCGACGTAGTCCTGGGTCAGCTCCGCGATGGTCGAGGCGTCGCCACCGTAGTTCTGGCCGCCGGAGACCCCCAGGATGTGGCCGGGCACGTTCAGCGAGTACCCGCCGTGCTCGCCGTCCACGGCGGCCCGGGTCGCGTCCGGGGACGGGAACGCGGGACCGTGGTACACGTGGTAGTCGATCAGGTCGCCCTTGCCCGAGTCGCCCTGCGAGGCACAGCAGTTGACGCCGGACGCGGCATCGACCAGCCGGCTCGGGTCCTGCTGCTTGATCGAGTCGGCCAGCGCGCCGGTGGCCTCCTTGGACTGCTCGCCCCAACCCTCGTTCATCATGGTCCAGACGATGATGGACGGGTCGCTGAGGTGCTGGTCCACGATCTCGTGCGCCTGGTCGCTGAACGCCTTGTCGCTGGCCTCGCTCGCGCCGGGCCCGACGTTGCGGCTCGGCATGTCCTGCCAGACCATCACGCCGAGCTTGTCGGCCCAGTAGTACCAGCGCGCGGGCTCGACCTTGATGTGCTTGCGCACCGTGTTGAAGCCGAGCTGCTTGTCCAGCTCCAGGTCGGACTTGAGGGCCGCGTCGGTCGGCGCGGTGTAGATGCCGTCCGGCCAGAAGCCCTGGTCCAGGTTGGCCAGCAGGTAGGTCGGCTTGCCGTTCAGCTCCACCTTGTTCACGCCGCCGACCTTGGCGACGGACACCGACCGCATGCCGAAGTACGAGCCCACCGAGTCGTACGAAAGGCCGTCGGTGAGAGAGACCTTGAGGTTGTACAGGTACGGGTGGTCGGGGCTCCACAGCTCCGGGTGCGGCACGTGCAGCGTCAGCTTCCGGCCCACGGTGCCGATGACCGTGCCCACCGGCTTGCCGCCCGCGTACGCGGTGGCGTTCACCAGGGACCACGCGGGGGTGCCGGCGGACGGGCGCACGGTGACGGACAGCGTGTCGTCGGACAGGTTCGGCGTCAGGACCAGCGAGTCGATGCTCGCCTTGGCCACCGGCTCCATCCAGACGGTCTGCCAGATGCCGGAGGACGGGGTGTACCAGATGCCGCTGGGGTCGCTCGACTGCTTGCCGGTCGGCGTGTTGGGGTCGATGGTGTCCTTGACCTTCAACGTGAGGGTCTGCGGCCCGCGGCCGGCCAGCGCGTCGGTGACGTCGGCGGTGAACGCCTCGTAGCCGCCGACGTGGTGGGCGACCTGCTTGCCGTTGACGTAGACCCACGCCTCGTAGTCCACCGCGCCGAAGTTGAGGTTCAGCCGGTTGCCCGAGCCGACCCGCCAGTTCCGCGGAACGGTGAACGTGCGCTGGTACAGCGACCAGTCATGGTGCTCGGCGACGCCGGACAGCGGCGCCTCCATCGGATACGGCACCAGGATCGACCCGCTCAGCTTGCCGTTCGGCAGCGCGGCGTTCTCGGCGGTGCCCTGGAACTGCCAGGTGCCGTTGAGGTTCTGCCACTTGTCACGGGTCATCTGCGGCCGGGGGTAGTCCGGGAGCGCGTTCTCGGGGCTGACGTCCTTGGCCCACTTGGTGGCGAAGTACCAGGTGGAGTTGTTGGTCGCCAGGCCGGAGAAGAGCGGGACCGGGCCCGCGGCGGTGGCCAGGCCGCCCTGCCCGTCGTAGCTGATCCGGACCTTCGCCTTCAGCGCGGCGGGGATGTCGGACTTCCCCGCGGTCAGCAGCAGTTGTGACCTGTCGGCGGGGTTGACAACGATGTCGGGCGTCCACCGACTGCTGCCCGCGATGACCGCCAGGTGCTTGCCGAGGTCGGACGGCAGCGAGTTGACCGCTCCGGGCAGTTGCACGGTCGCGCTCTTGCCCGAGGACGTGACCGCGGCGTCGACGGTGGGTGCGGTGAAGCCGGCCGGCAGGTGCAGCGCGGAGTCGGGGATCGCCTGCCGGGTGATCCCGGGGCCCGACCACTCGGTGGTGATGTACGCGCCGCCGTCGCCCTGGTTGTAGTCGAACGCCAGGGTGTGCGGGCCGGCGGTCAGCGTGATCGGCTCGGACTGCGTCTGGACGTCCCAGTCGGTCGTCCAGTGGTCGATCACGCTCGACCCGTCGAGCGACATGCGGAAGCCGTTGTCGCCCTTGATGTAGAACGTGTACGTGCCGCCGGCCGGGACGTCGAGCTGGCCCGTCCAGTGCGCGGCGACGTTCAGGGTCGAACCGGCGTAGTCGCGCAGGGTGGGCAGCAGGTCGGGGACGTTGAGGGAGTTCTCGACGCCGGTGCTGCTGTACTGCGCGAAGTCCAGCGACGTGGCGTCGGAGCTGAGGTAGTAGTCCGCGCGCAGGCCCTGCGGGGTGTCGGCGACGGGCGCCGCGGACCGGGCGGCGGACGCCGGTTCCGCGGCGCCCGCGGTGGTCGGGACGAGCAGTGCCGCGCCCAGCAGCAGCGGTACCAGGGCGGCGAATCGGCGTCGGTGCGGTGGGCGGAATCTGCCTGATCTCACTGCGGATACACCTCTCCGTGGGAGAACTCGGCGTCCAGGGAACGGCGGAGGAACGGCGGAGGGATATGCCGCCACCACCATCTTTCCAACGTTGGAAAAGTGGACGGTAGGAATGAAAGCAGGGTGGTGGGGCGGCGTCTACCCCCTGTGCAATGACTGCGCAAAGTCGTTTTGGTGCCGTTTTGCTGCGGTGGTCCACGGCTCGCGGCAGGGAACGGGAAATCGAATTCGGCGCAGTTGTCGCCCTTGCCGAATGTGGCGACGTCGTGTCCTTCGGCGCGCTGCGGGCCCCTTCGGCGCACTTCGGCGCACTTCGGCGCCCTTCGGTGAGCGGAAGGGCGCCGAAGGCGAGGTACCTCATGCGGCGAGGACGGACACCGTGGCGGCCGTCAGCCGTCGATGGTCTTCCAGAAGCCGCACTGGTGTTCCTGGGCGAGATCGACCGGTTCCGTCTTCCCCGGTTGCAGCGACTGGACGTGTCGGCCGGTTCCGAATCGGGGCCAGGGCGCCGTGCCCTGGCCGTTCGGGTCGCCCGTGTAGGCGAACCGGGCCCAGTAGCGCACCATCGTGTCCGCGAGTCGGTGCTGGGCGGGAGTGGCCGGACCGGGGAGCTGCTCGTCGTCGAAGAGATACTCCAGCTCGCTGCCGTGGAACGCCCCGGTGGGGAAATCGGGTTTCTTGAGGGTGTCGAACCAGGGAGCTTCGGCGTCGTCGAACTCGTAGGCGTAGGTCGGCACGTGCCGGTCCAGGGCCAGGTCCCGGTCGAGGACCGTGCACCCCCAGGCCCAGTCGGTGACGACGGCGGACAGCGCCTCGCCGGGGGAGTGGAAGTGGTCGGCGGGGTAGCGGGCCAGGACACGGGCCGCGTCGCCCGGGGTGAAGAGGGCCCGGATCTGCTGCCGGTAGCCGGCGTCGGTCGTCGTCTGGCCGGTCGCGGCTTCGATGGCCGCGGTGAACAGGCGGTGTTCGTCCCGGGTGGTTCCCTGGATGACGGGGACCCGGTTGAAGTGGCCGGTGGCGAACGCCTGTTCCGGGCTCACGGGCAGCACGCCGCCGCCGACCGCCGGTCCGGACCCGAGCCCGTAGTCGGACCACTTGACGAGTTCGTCCACGGGTACGGCGCGGAGGCAGGCCGCTGCTGTCCGGCGGTCGGAGCAGCCGACCTTGGCCGCCAGGTCGAGCCCGTGCCGCTCGCGCTCCGCGCGCGGCAGCGGGAACCAGGTCGCCGGACCCGGTGACCATTTTCGTCCCGTGCACTGGGCGCTTTGCAGGATCGCCTTCTGGAAGAGGCCCGCTGACCCCGGCGCCACGAGATGCGCGCAGACACTGGTACCGCCGGCCGACTCGCCGAAGAGCGTGACGTTCGCCGGGTCGCCGCCGAATGCCGCCGCGTTGCGCCGCACCCACCGCAACGCGGCCTGCTGGTCCTCCAGGCCGAAGTTGCCCGACAGGTGCTTGGCCGGACCGTGGTCGAGCGCGGGATGATCGAGGAATCCGAAGACGCCGAGCCGGTAGTTGAAGCTGACCACGATCACCTTGCCCATGGCGGCCAGGCGCTGCGCGTCGTAAAGGCTCCCGGCGCCGTTGATGAAGCCGTTGCCGTGAATCCACACCATCACCGGCAGGCTGCGGGCGCTGCCGCGCGCCGGCGTGGTGACGTTCAGATAGAGGCAGTCCTCACTGCTGCTCTGCTGGTCGATGAGCCCCGCTGCCTGTGCGCAGCGGTTGCCGGGTTCGGTGGCGTTCCGCACGCCGGACCAGGACGCGGCCGGCTGGGGCGAGGCCCAGCGCAGCCGCCCCACCGGCGGGGCGGCGTAAGGAATCCCCTGGAACATCCGGGTGTCCGTGCCGAGGCGGCCTTCGACCAAGCCGGTGTCCGTCCTGACCACGGTGGCGGGACCGGCTGGGCCACCCCCGGCGCGATGGGCAGCCTGCGAGCATCCGGCCGCGCCGATGATCATGGCGCCGCAGAGCAGAGCGGTCAGCAGGGACCGTAAACGCGACCGCAGGGAGGTCCGCGACCTGCCATGGCCCGGTGAGAGGTCCTGCTCGATGGGCTGGCCGATGGGCTGGTCGGTGGGTTGGTCGGTGGGCTCGCCGGTGGGATTCATCGACGTTCTCCTCCTCAAACTAGTTCGTGTGGGGTCCACACTAATATAAAGTGTGAGGCACCCACGAAGTCAATGCCCTGCGGACGAGACACGGAGACGGGCCCGATGCCGACAAGTGACGATGAGCGGCTGCCACCTGGCCTCGCCCTGGCGTGGGGGCTGACCGCCAAGACGGGGCGGCTGGGCCGGAAGCCCTCGCAGAGCGTCGAGGGAATCGTCGAAGCGGCCGTCGCGCTGGCCGACGCGGAAGGCTTCGCGGCACTGTCCATGCCGAATATCGCCAAGCGGGTGGGGCTCAGCGCCAACGCGGTCTACCGGTATGTCAGTTCGCGGGACGAACTGCTGGTGCTCGTCGCCGAGACCGCGTGGGGCCCGGCGCCGGACCTGGAAACCGGTACGGACCGGTGGCGGGCCGCGGCCGCCAGGTGGACCAGGGCGATGATCGAGCGATGCGACACCCATCCGTGGCTGCCCGACCTGCCCATCCGCGGGGCGCCCGCGACCCCGAACCTGCTGCGCTGGACGGAAGTACTGCTGGAAGCGCTCACCGGCGCCGGGCTGAGCACCGCCGAATCGCTAGGGTGCGCGCTGCTGCTCGACGGCTACGCGCGGCGCATCGCCAGTGCCCGCCGCGACGTGCGCAACAGCAGTGCTGCGCCGGTCCAGTCGGCCGCCGTGGCGCAGTTCCTCCAACCGCTCCTGCATGAGCACGGATATCCCATTCTGGCGGCCATGATGACGGACAACGCATACGACGATGCCATCGGCGACGACGACGTGGACTTCGGCCTGACCCGAATCCTGGACGGAATCGAGGTCCTGATCGCTCGACGTACGAAGGACTGCTGAACCGCGGCTTGCCCAGCGGGAATGCGGCCCTCCGACCGCCGGTGCGGCCACGCACGCGGTCTGCTGACGGCCGCGAAGATGCGCCCGCCCCGGCAGCGGACCGGGGCGGCAACCTCCTCCAGGAGGGCGGCCGGGGCGACTTCCTGGTCCACGTCGAGGTACGCGACTGAGCACACCCTGAGCCCTTTCCGATCTGCCCGGGCCGACCGCGCAACGTAGCCCGCCCGTTCACGCCGTGGCGCCGGCAACTGCGCATTCGCCGGGCCGCCGAGGCGGGCGTAGCGTGGAGCATACGTTCGGAAAGCCGCGATGAGGATTCCTCAGCGTGAGGAGCTGACGCGTATGAGTAAGAACTCCCAGGTGAAGGGCCACCACGGTCTGGGTGCGCGAGGACAGGGGAAGCTGCTCTACTTCCACACCCAGATCGCGCATGTGGTTCGGGAGTCGAAAGACCAGATTCTCGACAAACGTCACCGCCCGCACGATCACCGCCAGCCCAACGGCCACTGGACGTCGTGACTCGCCATGGCTCACATATCTGATCTGACACCCGAAATCCTGGCCGCCCTGCGCACCCCGAGGCCGTATCCCGCGATCACCCTGGCCATGCCGACCGAGCGGGACTTCCCGTTCGGCGAGAAGGACCGCATCATGCTGCGTGACCTCACCATCGAGGCCAAGCGGCAACTGGCGGAAGACCCGGACGTGGAGCGGGGCGCGGCGCTGGAACTGCGGGACCGCATGCTGGTTCCTGACGTGATCGAGGACGCCACCGATCCGGTCCGCGCCCACGACGCGCTGGTGATCTATGTGACGCCGGGGGAGGACGTCCAGGTGTGGCAACTGACGTCGCCCGTCACACCGCGCGTGGAGTTCGCCACGGTGTTCCTGACTCGTTACCTCGTGGCCGCCGAGCAGCGCTCGCAGCCCTACCTGGTCCTCGTCCTCGATCAGGAGATGTGCCGGCTGTACAGAGGGTCGGACCGGCAGTTGGTGGAGGTGAAGGAGCACGGCTTCCCCGACTCGCCGCAGATCCCTTCCCCCGAGGATTCCCTGCCCGGGCCCATTCCCCACTCGGCGCCTTACGAGGGACACGGCGAGCGGGTCAAGCAGTATCTGCGGACCGTCGACGCCCGGCTGAAGCCGGTGATGAAGGAGTACAACGGGGCGCCGCTGTTCGTCATCGGCAGCGACAAGATGCTCTCGGCGTTCAAGGGACTCAACGGCCACGCGCACCTGATCGCCGGCGCGTTGCCGCTGACCGGCATGAACACGCGTCCGGCCGCGGAGGTGGCGGAGCGGTGCGAGCCGCTCCTCGCGGACTTCCACGCCCGGCAGGTCGCGGAAGCCGTCGCGGAACTGGACGCGGCACGAGCACAGGACAAGTACGCGAGCGGAGCGCCGCAGGTGTGGACCGCGGTCGCCGACAAACGGGTACGCCGACTGCTCGTGGAGGAGAGCCTGGTGCTCGCGGGCAGGGTCGGCGGCGACGGGCGGGAGCTGGAGGTCATGCCGTTCCCCGAACCGGTGACGCTGCCGGAGCCGAAGCCGGATGTCGAGCCGCCGGCCCGCGCGTCCGGCGTGGCTACCGACATCGTCGAACAGCTGGTGGAGAACGCCATGTTGGCGGAATCCCGGGTGATGTTCGTACCCGACGGAACGCTCCCCGACGGTGTGGCGGCGGTGCTGCGGTACTGACCGCCGCGGGCGGTGAAAGCCTCCCGCGCGCCGCCGGCGACTGGTCGAGTGTCCTGGCGACCGGGGCCTCGACCTGCTCGTCCGTGATCTTCCGCGGCGCTCCCGCACGCGGCCGGTTCACCCACCCTCCAGCGGTCCGCGGCGAACCGGCACCGCCGCTTGCGCACCGTGGACCGGGCGCCGACTCGCCCCGCAACCGCAAGCAAACTGACGACTCAGGACATGTGGCTGTGCACGTCTACTCGACCGCCGCCTCGTGGCGAAGCACGGGTGCGTGTTCTTCGTGCGGCGAAGGTGCTGGGGCGTGACACTGACGGTCGCCGGCGCCGCCGTCAGTGTCGACGAGATCCTCGTACACCCTCACCTTGAAGCTGATCAGATCCAGACATCGAGTGAGCCTCCCGATCTGAGCGGTGACGTCCGCTTGGTGTTCACGCATGAGCGTGAGCCGTTCGTTCTCGTTGCCCGCTCCTTCCCTGACGAACTCGGCATATCGGCGGAGCCTGGGCAGGGGCATGCCGGAGGCACGGAGAATGACGCAGACGGTCAGCCAGTCCACGTCATCCTCGGTGTAGACGCGGCGCCCGCCCGGTCCTCGTCGCACGGGATCGACGAAGAGGCCCTCTCGCTCGTAGAAGCGCAGCGCGTGAACGCTCAAGCCGGTGCGTTCGGCGACCTGTCCGATGCTCAAAGCCGCTGTTCCCTCGTCCATGCCGCTCAGGGTAGCGAGGGTTGACCTAGAGCCGAGTCCAGCTCCTAGGGTTCCCCGTGGGATCGACGCTGTGTCGCTCCCACGACGGATCACGCCAATGAGAATGAGGGAGCATCGTCATGCGCTATCGAGCCCTTGGCGGAACCGGTATCGAGGTCAGCGTCCATTGCCTCGGGACCATGATGTTTCAGGACGGCTGCAACTCCGACCACGACGATTGCGTCCGCATCATCCACGCTGCCCTGGACCAGGGAATAAACTTCATCGACACCGCCGACATGTATGGGCAGGGTGAGTCGGAGGAGATCGTGGGAAAAGCGCTGAGGGGACGCCGAGACGACGTCGTACTGGCCACCAAAGTGCACTTCCAGATGGGCGAGGGTCGCAATCGCAGCGGCAACTCACGGCGTTGGATCATCAAGGCGGTCGATGAGAGCCTCAAGCGACTGAACACCGACTGGATCGACCTCTACCAGGTCCACCGCCCCGATGACTCCACGGACATCGAGGAGACGCTCTCGGTGCTCAGCGACCTCACGCATCAGGGGAAGATCCGCGCCTTCGGCTGCTCGACGTTCTCGCCGGCGGAGATCGTCGAGGCACACTCCGTCTCGGAGCGGCGCGGTCTGGCACGTTTCCGCACCGAACAGCCGCCCTACTCCATTCTGGCCCGCGGAATCGAGACCTCGCTCCTGCCCGTCTGCCGGCGCTACGGGATGGGAGTACTCGTCTGGAGCCCCCTCGCCTTCGGATTCCTTACCGGAAAATACCGAAAGGGTCAGGCGGTCGACCTGTCAACCGGCCGTGCCGCGCTCCGGCCGGCGCAATTCGATCCGACGATCGCCCAGAACGCCGCCAAGCTCGACATCGTCGAGCAGCTCATCGAACTTGCGACAAGCATCGGCTGCACTCTTCCCCAGCTCGCTGTGGCCTTCACCGTCGCCCACCCCGCGGTCACCTCGGCGATCATCGGACCCCGAACCATGCAGCAGTTGGAGGACCTGCTCAAAGGCGCTGCGCTCACCCTGGACGATGCGACGCTCGACCGAATCGACGAGATCGCTCCGCCTGGAACCAACCGATACGATCCCAACGCCCTCATGCCCCCGCGATCACTGACGGACCCCACCTTGCGGCGCCGCCCACTGGCCGAACGCGCCGCAGCCGAATGACCTGATCCCTGTCCGAGCTGAAGCAGCGGAACGGGGGGGTGTTCCGCACGTCAACCAGGTCGTCGGCGCGCTTGCCGTCTGTCGCCCGCAGCCGCCAGTAGAGCGATGGCGGTCGGGCCGTTCAGGTGAGTCGGATTCCGACATATTTGAGATGATATGTGGATGGGCATCTAGGGTCGAGGGGACTGAACAAGCACCCACCCAAGGGATTGAACAAGCACCCACCTAAGGGGCAGACCCGACCATGGCGACCGTCAACGAGGCGTTCTACGGGGTGCTCCGTCATCACGGAGTCCAGGCTGTCTTCGGCAATCCGGGGTCGAACGAGCTGCCGTTCCTGACCGGGCTTCCGGACGACATTCCCTACTACCTCGGTTTGCAGGAGGGCGCCGTCATCGCGATGGCGGACGGATTCGCACAGGCCACGGGCAGCGTCGGCTTCGCGAATCTGCACGCCGCCGCCGGAAGCGGCAACGCGATGGGGTGCATGACCAACACCCAAACCAGCCACACACCGGTGGTCGTGATGGCCGGCCAGCAGACCCGACGCTACGTACCGGTCGGCGCCATGCTCACCAACGTCGACCCCGTCAAGCTCACCGAGCCTCTCGTGAAGTGGGCAGGCGAACCCCTGCGCCCCCAGGACGCCCCCGCGCTGGTGTCCAAGGGACTCATGCTCGCCGACTCCGCCCCACGCGGCGTCGTCTACCTGTCCGTGCCCCTCGACGACTGGCCCGAGCCCGCGGACGACACCGCGCAGGCCCTCCTGCTCCAGCGTGCCGTGGACGGGTCCCCCGTCGTCACCCCGCAGACCGTCGAGACCCTCGTCACCGCACTCGACCGCGCCTCCAACCCGGCGCTCGTCCTCGGCCCCGGCGCCGACACGGAACAGGGATTCCAGGCCGCCATCGCGCTGGCCGAACGCGCCCGCCTTCCCGTCTGGGTCGCCCCCAGCGCCCCCCGCTGCCCCTTTCCCACACGGCACCGCTGCCACCAAGGACTGCTTCCGACCGACGCCGGCTCGCTCGCCAAGATCCTCGCGCGATACGACACCGTCGTCTGCTTCGGCGCCCCGGTCTTCCGCTACCACGCACCGAGCACCGAGGACTTCTTCCAGCCCGGCACCGCGGTCTACGCCGTCACCGACGACCCCGACGAAGCCGCCCGCGCACCCTTCGGCCGGATGTTCGTCGGCGACGCCTCCGACGCCCTGGTCCGCGTCAGCGATGCGGTCACCGCAAGCGACCGGCCGTGGCCCGCGCCGCTCACGATCGCCGAAGCTGACACCAGCGGACCGCACTTCACCGCCGAGGCCATCCTCGACGCCGTCGACCGCGGTACCCGCGACGACGACACCGTCTTCTCGCTTGAATGGACCTCCGCGGAGATGTTCCGCGACCGGCTCACGATCACCCGCGCCCGCTCCCTGTTCTACTCCGCCGCCGGAGGACTCGGCTGGGGCCTCCCCGCCGCGATCGGCCTCAAACTCGGCCGCCCCGACCGGCCCGTGGTCTGCCTGCTCGGCGACGGCTCCCCGCACTACACCATCGCCGGCCTGTGGACCGCGGCCCGCCACAAGGTCCCGGTGACCTTCGTGGTGTGCACCAACGGCAAATACCGCGCGCTGGAGGAGTTCGCCGAGGCACTGGACGTCCCCAAGGGCGAGTATCTCCACATCCCCGACCTCGGCATCCTCGACATCGCCCGCGGCTACGGGCTGGAAGTCCACCGCGCCGAAACCCTCGAGGACCTCACCGAGTACCTCAAGAAGGGCCCCGATGCCAAAGGCCCGCGACTCGTCGAGATCCTCCAACGCTGAACTCGGGACCGGGCAAGCCGGAGGTCGCGGTGGACTTGGTCCACCGGTCAACAGCGAACGGGCATCGGACGGGCCGTCCGGGCGAATCTCCGGCGGGCCCAAAGTCGCGATCGGGCCGGCCACCAGGATTCGGCCAGGGCCTACCGGGGTGCTGCGGTGAGGGTGAGGCGGATTGCCGCGAGCAACTGCTCGTCGCCGGCGCCCAGTCGGCGCGCGGTGGTGACGTAGGCAAGGGCGGCTCGGGCGAGTTCGTCGTCGATGGCTGGTCGGGTGTGTGTCGGTGGCGCGACCCGCGTTCCTGCTCCACGGCGGCTTGTGACCATCCCGGCGGATTCCAGTTCCTGGTAAGCCCTGGCCACCGTCGAGATGGCGAGCCCGAGGTCGGCGGCGAGCTGCCGTACAGGGGGGAGCCGGTCGCCCTCGCCCAGGTGGCCGCCCAGGATGAGGTCGGCCACCTGGGCGCGGACCTGTTCGTATGCGGGGATGGCGCTGGAGGTGTCCACGTTTACGGTCAGTTGGTTCATGCCGTGGCCTGGTGGGGGGCGTGTTGCCTGGTCAGCTTGGCGAACAGGTACACGAAGGCGTATCCGCTCGCTGCGTCCGGCCGCTCTTCGTCAGGTGGCAACTCCTCGCCAGCTGGCAGAAAGCAGCCACCGCTGTCGTCTTGTTTCTCGGTCGCCCGGTTGACAGCCTCGGTTCGGCGAAGGCCAGGTGCTGCGGCGCCGCACTCTCCTTCGGGTAGGGCACACCGGACGCCGGCCGCGCACCACGTGACGGCAGGTCTGTCGCGGCGTGCGACGGATGTCCTCCTCGCCACTGGCGGCGCGGGGGCCGCCTCTTCCACTGGCCGCGATGGCGGGGCCGGCCTGTTTCGTCCACGACACCCTTGCGGCAGGTGAGTTGACCGCGCCGAGGCACGCCGGTCACGACTCTGTACGGACCGCTCCAAGGGGTGTTCGCCTAACTTACGGAGCGCTTGTTGAGATCAGGACATCAGTCTGGGCCGCGTTCGGGTCGGCGTATCCTCGCCGGCCTCGCCGTGCTTGCCGCCGCTGTCGCGGGGCTGGCCGGAACGTCGGCGCCGGTCCACGCCGCCCCCGCGGAGCCCTCGCCCGCCGGGAGTGTGCAGAGCATGTGCGGAGCCGCCGAGCCCGGCGACTTCACCTGCTTCGCCCTGCGGCGCACCGACGTCAAGGCGGTCAAGGGGTTGCGGGCGGCCGTCGCGGCGCCCAGCGGCCTGAGCCCCGCCGACCTGCAGAGCGCCTACAAGTTGCCGTCGGACGGCGGAGAGGGCCAGACCATAGCGATAGTCGACGCCTTCGACGATCCGCAGGCCGAAGCGGACCTCGCGCTGTACCGCCAGCAGTACGGTCTGCCCGCCTGCACCGCCGCCGACGGCTGTTTCACCAAGGTCGACCAGCGCGGTGGCAGCGGCTACCCCGCCCCCGACGCGGGCTGGTCCGGCGAGATCTCGCTCGACCTCGACATGATCTCCGCGGCCGCCCCGAAGGCCCGCATCCTGCTCGTGGAAGCGGACAGCGCCTATCCGCTGGACCTGGCCGCGGGCGTGGACGAGGCGGTGGCGCTCGGTGCCAAGTTCGTCTCCAACTCGTGGGGCTCGAACTACCAGCTCGCGCCCGAGGACCCGGCGGAGACCGCCCTCGATTCGCACTTCGACCACCCGGGCGTCGCGATCGTCGCTTCCTCCGGCGACTCGGACTACGGCGTCTCGTACCCCGCCGCCTCCCCGTACGTGACGTCGGCCGGCGGGACCTCCCTGGTCCCCGACTCCGGCACCGCGCGCGGCTGGTCGGAGTCGGTGTGGAACAGCGGTGCCGGCAAGGGCACCGGGTCGGGCTGCTCGCTCTACGAGCCGAAACCCTCCTTCCAGACGGACTCCGGCTGCGCCGGACGCACCGTCGCCGACGTCTCGGCGGTCGCCGACCCCGCAACGGGACTCGCCGTCTACGACTCCTCCGGGGGCGGCTGGATCGTGATCGGCGGAACCAGTGCCTCGGCACCGATCATCACGGCCACGTACGCCGACGCGGGCACCCCGGTGGCCGGTACGCGCCCCAACGAGTACCCGTACCTGGCCTCGTCGTCCGCGCTCAACGATGTCACCGGCGGAAACAACGGGGCCTGCGCCGGTTCCGCTTCGTACCTGTGCACAGCCGGCGCCGGCTACGACGGGCCGACCGGCCTCGGCACCCCGAACGGGCTGGACGCCTTCCGGCTGGGCGCGCACGGCGAGGTGTCCGGCACGGTCACCGACCGGTCCGGAAAGCCGGTCTCCGGGGCGGTGCTGCACTCCGGGCCCTATTCCGTCATGACCGACGCCCGGGGCGCCTACACGCTGGCGATGAAGGCCGGCACGTACACCTTCACGATCGACGCCTACGGCTACGCCGAGGCGAGCGCGTCGGCCTCGGTCTCCGACGGCGCGGGCACGCATCTGGACGCCAGGCTCAAGCAGTTGGCGGTCGAGAAGGTCTCCGGGACGGTCCGGGACGGTGCCGGCCACGGGTGGCCGCTCTATGCCAAGGTCACGGTCAAGGGCGTGCCGGGCGGCCCGGTGTGGACCGATCCGCAGACCGGTGCCTATACCCTGCGGCTCCCCGAGAAGCACACGTACACCCTGCAGATCACCTCGACCGAACCCGGCTACCTGCCGGCGACCCGGGACGTGGTGGTCACCACAGGCAGCAGCCGGGCCGACTTCGCGCTGCAGGGAGACACCTGGGCCGGCACCAACCCGGGCTACACGCTGAGCGTCAAGACCGCCAGCACCGAGCCGTTCGACTCCACCGACTCCGCGGCACAGGCATGGAGCGTGGTCAACGCCCCCGGCACCACCCAGGGCTGGGTCTTCGACGATCCGGGTCACCGCGGCAACCACACCGGCGGAACAGGCGGTTTCGCCATCGCCGACAGCAACTACGTCAACACCAGGCTCCCCGAGGACACGCAGCTCATCAGCCCTGTCTACGACCTGTCCGGGGACGTCTCGCCCGAACTCACCTTCGACACCGACTACCGGGGCAGCTCCACACAGACCGGTGACGTCGACATCTCCCGCGACGGCGGCAAGACCTGGACGAACCTGTGGCATCAGACATTCCAATGGCTGCTCG
Organism: Streptomyces sp. NPDC088194; assembly: GCF_040702025.1. Classification (NCBI taxonomy): domain Bacteria; kingdom Bacillati; phylum Actinomycetota; class Actinomycetes; order Kitasatosporales; family Streptomycetaceae; genus Streptomyces; species Streptomyces sp. NPDC088194. Next base: position 14,253 of record NZ_JBFBIV010000056.1, read on the forward strand.
GTCCGAGCGACGTCGAGATCCCGCTGACCGCGTACGCGAGGCAGTCGGACATCAGGGTGCGGTTCCACTACACCGGTCCCGGGCTCTACTGGGCGCTTGACAACGTCTCGGTGGCCGATCGCGTCCTTTCTCCCGTACCCGGTGGCCTGATCACCGGCACCGTGGACGACGCCAACACCCACCAGGGCGTGATCGGTGCGACCGTCACCGACGTCGACTCCTCGGTGCAGGCGGTGACCGTGGCCACCCCCGACGACCCGGCCATCGGCGACGGCTTCTACGCCGCCTTCGAACCGGGAAGCGGCAAGCAGCACTTCACGGGTGCCATGCCCACTTACACGTCGTCGGCCAGGTCCACAAGGATCGCGGCGAACAAGACGGTGCGGCAGAACTTCTTCCTCAAGGCAGGTCGCCTGGCGGTCGTCCCCGGTTCCGTCAGCGCCGACGTCCAGGCGGGCCACCGGGTCACCGAGCGCCTGACGGTGAAGAACACCGGCGACGAACCGGCCTCCTGGACAGCGATCGAACGCAGCGGGACGGAACCCGGATCGCCGAGCGCCGGTACTCCCGCCGACGCCTGGCAGTCCATCGCCAACCTGCCGGTGCAGGTGTACGACAACGCCGTCGACACCGTCCAGGGCACCGTCTACTCGGCGTTCGGGACCAGCCCGGCCGGCGGAAGGCTCAGCTCTCTGTACGCCTACGGTCCGAAGGCCGACAGCTGGAGCCAGCGTGCCTCCGCACCGCAGGCCGGCGCGGAGCCCGCCCACGGTGTCATCGACGGCAAGATCTACTACGCCGGCGGCTGGGGCAGCAGCGGCCAGCCGGTCGCCGCGACGCAGGTCTACGACCCGGCGGCCGACACCTGGACACCGGCGGCCGACGAGCCCAAGGGATACGGCGGCGCGGCGAGCGCCGTACTCGACGGACGGCTCTACTCCGTCGGGGGCTGCACCAACACATGCGGCAGGACCGACGTCCAGGTCTACGACCCGGCGACCAACGCCTGGTCCGCCGCAGCCGCCTACCCCGAGCCCATCTCCTGGGGCGCCTGCGGAGCCATCGACGGCAAGCTCTACTGCGCCGGCGGTGTGACGTCCAGCAGCGCCCCGGTCGCGGACGCCTACGTGTACAACCCGGCCTCCGACAGCTGGTCGCGCATCGCCGACCTGCCGGTCATCCTGGCCCAGTCGTCCTATACCGCGGCCAACGGCGAACTCCTCCTTTCGGGAGGAATCACCGATGTCAACGGCAACTTCCTCGCCACGGCGCACGGATACGCCTACGACCCGCAGAAGGACACCTGGAACGCGCTGCCCGACTCGCCGACGGCAACGACCCGAGGCGGCGGTGGCTCCGGAATGTACCGCGTCGGCGGAACCACCCGCCTGCCCAACGCGGTCTCCACCGCCCAGGTCCTGCGCGGCTACGACGAGACCGAGTCCGATGTCGGCTGGCTGTCCGTAAGCCCCGGGAAGGTCACCCTCAACCCGGGCCAGAAAGCCACGGTGACCATCACCCTGGACGCGACGGGCCTCAGCCGGCCCGGCACGTACACGGCGACGCTTGAGCAGGCGAGCAACACCCCGTATGCGCTGGCGCCCGTTCCCGTGACCCTCAAGGTGAGCGGCTCCACCGCGCACTGAACCAGATGCCGCCAGGGCCCGGCGCACGTCCCGTACCGCCGGGACATGCGGGAGTCCGTCCAGCCAGCCGACCGGACGGGCTCCCGCCGTGCCCGGTGGCGCGGGGCAGGTCTGCAGGCGATCCCAGTCATGGCGACGTCCCAGAGGGGACGGCCCGGGTCGGCCAGGTCCCCGGGCCACCCGGTTTGGGTATCGACCGCGACGGCCGCGCTGGTCTCATGCAGGCGCCGCAGCAGACTCCCCACCGATTCCAGAGCGGTCTTCGTCATCGCCCAGTCCGGGAACGGCGGCAGAGCCACGTCGCCGGGGATGAAGGTCAACTGTTCCCGGCCACCCTCGGTGAAGCCGACAGGAGTCGGCGTCGCGTCGAAGCCGTGTTCCTTCAGCGCAAGGAGGTAGGCGTGCTTGGCCGAGCCGCAGGAACAGGGCGTGCGGGGCGACGAACGGCTCGCCGGCGCTGACGGCCGCGAAGATGCGCCCGACCGGGCATCAGGCCAGGTCAGACGCATCCTCGCTGGCCTCTAGAAGAAGCCGAGCTTCTTCGGGGAGTAGGAGACGAGGAGGTTCTTCGTCTGCTGGTAGTGCTCCAGCATCATCTTGTGGTTCTCCCGGCCGATCCCGGAGTTCTTGTAGCCGCCGAACGCCGCGTGCGCGGGATACGCGTGGTAGCAGTTGGTCCACACCCGGCCGGCCTTGATCTCCCGGCCCATCCGGTAGGCGGTGTTGCCGTCGCGGGTCCACACCCCGGCGCCGAGGCCGTAGAGCGTGTCGTTCGCGAGCTTCAGCGCCTCGTCGACGGAGTCGAAGGTGGTCACCGACACCACCGGGCCGAAGATCTCCTCCTGGAAGATCCGCATGTCGTTGGTGCCGCGGAAGATCGTCGGCTCGATGTAGTAGCCGCCCTCCAGCCCCTCGACGGTGCGCTTGGTGCCGCCGGTCAGCACCTCCGCGCCTTCCTGCCGGCCGATGTCGATGTAGGAGAGGATCTTCTCGTACTGGTCGTTGCTGGCCTGCGCGCCGAGCATGGTGGCCGGGTCGAGCGGGTCGCCGCCCTTGATCGCCCGGGTGCGCTCCAGGCAGCGGGCCATGAACTCGTCGTAGATCCCGGCGTGGATCAGCGCGCGCGACGGGCAGGTGCACACCTCGCCCTGGTTCAGCGCGAACATCACGAAGCCCTCGACCGCCTTGTCCAGGTAGTCGTCGTCGGCGGCCATCACGTCCGGCAGGAAGATGTTGGGGCTCTTGCCGCCCAGTTCCAGGGTCACCGGGATGATGTTCTCGCTGGCGTACTGCATGATCAGCCGCCCGGTGGTGGTCTCGCCGGTGAACGCCACCTTCGCCACCCGCGGGCTGGACGCCAGCGGCTTGCCGGCCTCCACGCCGAAGCCGTTGACGACGTTGATCACGCCCGGCGGGAGCAGGTCCGCGATCAGCTCCATCACCAGCAGCAGGCTCGCCGGGGTCTGCTCGGCCGGCTTGATCACCACGCAGTTGCCCGCGGCCAGCGCCGGTGCCAGCTTCCAGGTCGCCATCAGGATGGGGAAGTTCCACGGGATGATCTGCCCGACCACGCCCAGCGGCTCGTGGTAGTGGTACGCCACCGTGTCCGCGTCGATCTCGCCGATCGAGCCCTCCTGGGCCCGGATGGCGCCGGCGAAGTAGCGGAAGTGGTCCACCGCCAGCGGCAGGTCCGCGGCGAGGGTCTCCCGGACCGGCTTGCCGTTCTCCCAGGTCTCGGCGACCGCCAGCTTCTCCAGGTTCTCCTCGATACGGTCGGCGATCTTGTTGAGGATCACCGCGCGCTCGGTCGTGGACGTACGGCCCCACGGGCCGGCCGCCGCGTGCGCCGCGTCCAGCGCGGCCTCGATGTCCGGCGCGGTGGAGCGGGCGACCTGGCAGAAGGTCTCACCCGTCACCGGCGACGGGTTGTCGAAGTACTGGCCCTCGGCGGGCGCGACCCAGTCGCCCCCGATGAAGTTGTCATAACGTGCGGCGTAGTTGACGATGCTGCCTTCGGTGCCGGGTTGCGCGTAGACCATGGCGGGGCTCCTGAGAGTACGCAGAGGTACGACGTGACCACTGTGGCCGCCCGAGGTTGGCGAAAGGTTGGCACGGCGGCCGGGGTACGGCATCGGTGCTCCGAGCACGCGGGCGCCCGTCCGCACCCGTCCGCACCGTGCCGCCGCCGCCGTCTTCGCCGCCGCGTTCGGCGCAAGGGCGAAGCGAAGACACCGTGAAGGGATAGTGTGTGCGGTGTGTCCTTGAGATGGCGCAAGTCGCTTTCCATAGCGGGGTGTTCGCTCGCGATCGACGTGTTCCTCGTGGCGTACTGGCGCTGGGGTATGCACGACTCGTGGGCCGCGACCACCCGCTTGGATGTGGTCCTGCTGGTCTTCACCGCCGCCACCACCGCGTACACGTGGTGGTGGTACGGCGACCCGCGGCGCGAGGAGCGGGTCCGGCGGCTGCGCCGGGAGCGGGACGAGCGGGCCCGGCTCAGGTAGGAGGCACCGTTCGCGGCGCCCTCCTGGCGGCGGGTGGTCGTCATGGCGGCGGACCCGCACCCGTCGGCGGTCGGCCGGCACCCCGTCAGCGCCGGGACGCGCCGATCCGGCTCACCGCGATACCGCGGCGCACGTCGCCCGGTCCGAGCAGCCGCAGCGCGTGCTCGTGCACCTCCGTGTCGTACGGTGCCCGCTCGCCGTAGCGCAGCGCGTACTCCGGGCGGGCCGCGGCCAGCACCGCCTCGCGCACCACCACCTCCAGGTGCTCGCGCCAGGCCACCACGCCCGGCGCCTCCGACAGCGGCAGCAGCGGGCCGCGGTAGCGCTCCACCGCGGTCCCGGTGTCACCGCGGCCCAGCGCCGCCAGCACCTCGACGGCGTCGCACACCACCGGCGCGGTCAGCGCGTACGTCCGCGTGGCGACCGCGCCGTCCAGGGCGCGTCGCAGGTGCGAGACCTCGGCCTTGAAGGTGGACGCGGTCACCGGCCGGTCGCCGTACAGCGACGCGCGCAGCCGCTCCGGGGTGAAGCCGCCCGGCTCCAGCGCCAGCAGCGCCAGGATCTCCAACTGCCGTGGCGGCAGGTGCAGCGGCGCGCCCGCCCGGGTCACCCGCGCCGGGCCCAGGCAGCGCAGCTCCACGCCCGGCGGCGCCTGCCCGCCCTCTGCCCCGTCCCGCAGCCGCGCCTCGATCGCGGTGGCCAGGGTGCGTACGGTCGGCAGCGCCAGCGGGTGCGAACGGTCCCAGGTGGTGGACAGGTCGAGCACGCCGAGCACCCGGCCGTCCGGGCCGTGGATCGGCGCGCAGTAGCAGACCCAGCCGTGCAGGGCCGCGACCAGGTGCTCGGCGGAGAACACGGTGCTGGGGTGGCCGTTGCGCAGCGCCAGCGACAGCGCGTTCGTGCCCATCGCGCCCTCGTCCCACCGGCCGCCGGGCGCGAAGTTGACCCGTTCCGCGCGGCGCCGCATCACCCGGCCGCCGCAGGTCCACAGGATGGTGCCCGCCTCGTCGGTGACCGCGGCGACGAAACCGGCGTCCTCGGCGATGCTCAGCAGCTCGGCGGTCAGGTCCGTGACCGGCCGGTACAGCGGGGAGCGCGGCCACCCGGCGGTGCCCCCGCCCGCGGCGGGCGGCGCGCTCTCCAGGCCCGGGTCCACGGTCGGCAGCGAGCGCGCCCACGACTCCGTGACCTCCGCCCGCACCGGCGGCCCGCCCGCCGAACCGCGCCCAGCGGACCGCAACTGCGGGACCACCCGGGCCCATTCGTGCTCCAGCAGCGTCCGGCGCCGCTTGAGCGCACCCATCTCCGCCATCGTCATCCCGACTTCGTCGTCGTTCGACCGTCGTCCTGCCGGGCCGGGTCGGGCCCGCCTCTCATTCAAGGGGTGCGCCGCCGCTCCGTCGAGCCCCGCGGACGAAAACCGACGGTTCGAGGGCTTCGCGGGATTCTCGCGGGCTTCTCGGGAGGCTTCTCGGGAGGCTTCTCGGGCTTCTCCGGTCAGGACCGGGACCACCGGCGGGCCGCGCGCAAGGAGTGGCCGACGCCACTCCGGGAACGGGAATGGATCAAGGGACCCGGCCGCTCAACCAAGCGGAGGGCCCGCCGAACCGCGAGAGCCCGTACGGACAAGGAAGTTGGACCCCATGTACAAGAACATCCTCGCCGCTGTCGACGGCTCGTCCCACGGCACCGCCGTGGTCGAGGCCGTGGCATCTCTCGCCAAGCTCACCGGTGCCGCGGTCCAGGTGATACACGTCCGTCCCTCCCAGGTCATCGGCGGCGCGATCGCCAGCACCGTGGTGCCGGTCGAGGAGCGGGAGGAGAGCCGCCGCGTCGTGGACGAGGCGGTCGCGCGGCTGCGCGGCGACGGGATCACCGCGGACGGCGAGGTCGACGAGGGCCTGCGCGAGGAGCTGGCCGCGATCCTCACCGAGCGCGCCGAGGTGCTCGGCAGCGACCTCATCGCGGTCGGCCCCGGCCACTACAGCGGCATCTCCGCCCTGCTCCACCCGAGCGTGAGCCGCGGCGTCGCGAAGACCGCGCACGTATCCGTCCTGCTGGTCCGCAGCGACGAGGCGTAACCCTCCGCCGGCACCCGCCCGTACTACGGCCCCTCCCGGACGTCCGAGAGGGGCCGCGCCGCGTTCCGGCGGCCCACGGTCCCTGCCGCGGCCCGCGGAACCGGCCGCTACCGTGGCCGTATGACCTCCGACTTCGTGCCGCCCGCAGACCTCGCGACGATGCCGAAGGCCGAGTTCGGCTTTCCCGGGCCGCTGCGCGACCAGCTCGTCGCGGCGATCCTCGACGGCTCCAAGACCTCGACGACCGGACTGGTCGCCGACTACGCGCACGAGGGGGAGGCGCTGCCGGAGGTCGGGGACCGCGCGGTGGTCGTCGACTCGGACGACCGGCCGGTCGCGGTCATCGAGGTGACCGGCGTACGGGTCGTCCCGCTCGGGCGGACCGACCTCGCGCACGCCATGGACGAGGGGGAGGGGTACACCAGCGTCGCCCAGTGGCGGGCCGGCCACGAACGGTTCTGGCACAGCGCGGAGATGCGGGCGGCCCTGGACGACCCCGGCTTCACGGTGGACGACGCGACGCCGGCGGTGCTGGAGCGCTTCCGCGTGGTGGGCGAGGTGCGGGCCGAGCCGAACGCGTCCTGAGCCGGGGCGGTCGGTCGGCCGGTCGGTCGGGCGCTCGTCACTTGGACGGGGCGAAGAGGCGTTGGGCGGCGACCGCCGCGCCGCCGCGGGCCCACTCCTCGAAGGGGAGCGGGCGGACCAGGAGGTCGCAGTCGGCGGCGGCGCCGAACGCGTGGGCGGCGAAGGTCTGCCGGATCTGGTCCTCGTACAGGTCGTAGGAGGAGACGCCCTCGCCCGAGATGATGATCCGCTCGGGCCCGACGAGGTTGGCGACCGAGGCGAGGGCGAGCCCCATCGCGTGCCCGGCCCGGGCGAAGACCGCGCGTACCTCGCGGTGGCCGCCGTGGGCGAGCCGGACCGCGCCGGCCAGGCCGAGTTCCGGGTCGCCGGCCGCCTCCCGGGCCTGCTCGGTGATCGCGTGGCTGGAGGCGACCGCCTCCACGCAGCCGGTGTTGCCGCAGGTGCACACCCGGTCGGTGCCGCCGACCGGAAGGTGGCCGACCTCGCCGGACACCCCGTGCGCCCCGGACACCACCCGCCCGCCGATCGACAGGCCGCAGCCGATACCCGCGCCGACGGTGACCAGCGCGAACGAGGAGAGCCCGACGCCCGCGCCGAACCACTGCTCGGCGACGGTGAGGGCGCGGACGTCGTTCTCGATCACGGTCGGCGTGCCCGTCGCGGTCTCCACCAGCTGGGCCAGCGGCACCCGGCGCCAGTCGAGGAAGGGGGAGTACTGCACGGTGCCGGTCCGGCCGTCGACGTCCCCGGCGATGGTGACGCCGATGCTGTGCACGTCACCGTCCCGCGCGGCGCCCGCGTCGGTGCGCAGCCGGGCGACGAGCCGGGCGATCGCGAGGACCACGGTGCCCACGTCGCGGGAGCGCAGCGCGGCGGGGGGGCGGGGCCCGCCGCGCGCGGGGGGGGGGGCGGGGGCCCCGCACCAAACGTGACCCCCGGGCAACAACCCCCCCCCGCCGGGCCC
>NZ_JBFBIV010000056.1:22042-58352 GCF_040702025.1 Streptomyces sp. NPDC088194
CCCCGGCGCGGCTGGGCAGCCCGGCCCGGCCGCTGGCCAGCGGCCGCGCGGTCAGGTCGGCGAGCACGCCGATCAACTCGTCCCCGGTGACCTTCACCCCGACGAAGCGGGCCCGTCCCGCGCGGACCGCGATCGGCACGGCGGGACGGCCGGAGCCACGCTCAGTGGCTGCCGCCGGGCTGCCGAGTTCCGTGATCCAGCCGTCGGCCAGCAGGGGAGTGGCGACCTTCGTGACCGCGCCCGGCGACAGGCCGGTCCTGCGGCCGACCTCGGCGCGGGTCAGCGGGCCGTGGATCAGGAGGGTCTGGAAGACCAGGGACGCCGCGGGCGGCTGGTCGGCGAGCGTCATACCGAGACGATACATTTCCGAAGGAAACGAAGGAAGGTCCCTGCGGGGCGTGAACGGGCCCGGGCTGCCCCTCTTCCGCGATAAGGAGCCGCACCTGCTCAGGGGCGCGGGAAACTCCGCGCGCGACCCGTCACCGGCGGATGGTCCCCGAACCGGCGGGGCGGGGCAGCCCGGGGGAGGGCGCCCCGCAGGCGGGACGCCGAATATGTTGACGGCGGAAGGAAACCCTCGCTAGATTCGCCGCACTCCGCGCCCCGGGCGGTGGGACCTGCTCCGGGCGCGGGCCAACCCTTCTCCGCTTTGAGGCGGCCGACCGCGCCCGCGCGCGGCGAGGCCGGGATGGAGTACACCGATGACCCGTCCGGCAAGACCCCCACGGCGCTCGGGCACCCGCGGCACCCGCACCCGCGCTCACGTTCTTCCGCTGCTCGCCGTCACCGCGGCCACCGCCCTCGCGGCGGCCGTCGCCGTACCCGCCAGCGCATCAGCGTCCACGTCCGCGCCCGCATCCCGGCACGCGCCCGCTTCCCGGCACGCGCCCGCTTCCCGGCACACGCCCGCACCCGTGCTCGCCGCCAAGCCCTACATGGGATGGAGCAGTTGGAGCCTGGAGTCGACCAGCGCGCCGGGCTACGGCGGGGAGGCGTGGCTGACCGAGGCCCATGTCCTCCAGCAGGCCGACGTGGTGGCGTCGAAGCTGAAGCCGCACGGCTACGACTTCGTCAACCTGGACGCCGGCTGGAACGTGGACGCGGACGGCCACAACACCTCGGACGCGTACGGCCGTCCGGTCGGCGACGCCACCAAGTTCCCGCACGGCATGAAGTACGTCGGCGACCAACTCCACAAGAAGGGGCTGAAGTTCGGCGTCTACCTGGCGGTCGGCCTGTACATCGACGCGTACAACGACGGGAAGACGCCGGTCTACGGCGCCCCCGGCTGCACCACCAAGGACCTGGTCTATCCGGACCTGCGCAAGACCAGCGGCTGGGACAACGTGTCCTACCAGATGGACTTCGCCACCCCCTGCGCGGAGAAGTACATCGACTCCGTCGCCGACGAACTCGCCTCCTGGGGCGTGGACTTCCTGAAGATCGACGGCGTGGGCCCCGGCTCCGGGCAGGGCGACGCCGCCCACGACAACATCCCCGACGTCCAGGCGTGGCACGCCGCGCTCCAGCGCACCGGCCGCCCCATCCAGCTCACCCTCTCCTGGTCGCTGAGCCACCCCCAGGTCGCGACCTGGACGCAGAACGCCAACGGCTGGCGGGTGGACACCGACGTCGAGTGCTACTGCGACACCCTCGCCACCTGGAACAACTCGGTCAAGCAGCGCTGGAACGACGTCGTGCAGTGGATACCCGACGCCGGGCCCGGGCACTGGAACAACCTCGACTCCCTCGACGTCGGCGACGGCGCGCTCGACGGCCTCACCGACGCCGAACGGCAGAGCTACGCCACGCTGTGGGCGATCGAGTCCGCGCCGCTCTACACCGGTGACGACCTCACCAAGCTCGACTCGTACGGCCTGTCGCTGCTCACCAACGACGAGGTCATCGCCGTCGACCAGGCCGGCCGCCCGGCCAAGCCGGTCAGCCAGGCCACCGACCAGCAGACCTGGTACGCCCGCAACGCCGACGGAAGCGTCACCGTCGCGCTGTTCAACCTCGGCTCGGCCGCGGCCGACGTGACCGCCGACTTCTCCGACCTGGGCATCGGCGGCACCGCGTCCGTCCGCGACCTGTGGAGCCACCGCGATCTCGGCTCCGCCGCCGGCCGGCTCACCGAGCACCTGCCCGCGCACGGCTCGCGGCTGTTCACGATCACCCCGAAGAACGCCGGCAACGGCCCGGGCACCCCGCTCGCCGTGCACGGCACCGCGGCCACGGCGACCAGCGTCTCGCTCGCCTGGGACGCGGTGAACGCGGGCCGCTCCGCCACGACCGGCTACACCGTCTACGCCGACGGCCGGAAGGCCGCCACCACCAGCGGCGCCGGCGCCACCACCGCGACCGTCCGCGGTCTCGCGGCCGGCAGCGGCCACTCCTTCACCGTCGTCGCCCACGACGCGCACGGCCGGACCTCCGCGCCCAGCAAGGCGGTCGCGGTCACCACGCCGTCCGCCGCCGGACCGGTGGCCTACGAGGCCGAGGCGCCCGGCAACACCCTCGCGGGCGGCGCGAGCGTCGCGGACTGCGCGGGCTGCTCCGGCGGCAAGAAGGTCGGCAACCTCGGCGGCACCGGCAACACGCTGACCTTCAACGGCGTGACCGCGCCCGCCGACGGCACCTACCTGATGCGGCTCGACTACGTCGACGGCTCCTCGGGCCGCACGGCCGTCATCACCGTCAACGGCGCCTCCTTCCAGCTCCCGCTGGCCGGCACCAACGACAACGACTGGGGCGCCGCGCAGTCCGTCACGGTCCCGGTGCACCTCAAGGCGGGCACGAACACCATCGGCTTCGGCAACCCCACCGACTACTCCTCCGACATCGACAAGATCACGCTCTGAGCCATGGACGGACCGGCTGGGCCGTGCCCTACCCGGTCCGTACAGCGGCGTCTGATACGAACGAGCGATGGCCCGGCCGCCCGGCCGGCCCACCGCGGCGGTTCGGCTCCCGGAACCCCGGTGTCCGCAGCCCCGGCCCCCGGCGTCCCGGGTACCCGAACCTCCGACCCCCGACCCTGAACCCCGGTTTCCGGAAGGACCTTTGTATGCCCAGCACTTCGGCGCGGATCGTCGCCCTGCGCGCTGCCGGTACGAGTTTTGTCGTGGAGCTGACGGAGCCGGTGCCCCGGGTTCTGCACTGGGGGGCCGACCTCGGTGAGCTGAGCGGCGCGGACTGGGCGGCGTTGAGCCTGACGGCCGAGCCCGCGATCCTGAACAACGCGCTGGATGTGGAGCGGCGCTTCACGGTGTGGCCGACCGAGGCGGACGGGTGGTCGGGTACGCCGGCGCATCACGGCCACCTGGCCGGGGGCGCGGGTGCGCCGCGGCTGGCCCTGTCCGGTGTCGAGCACCACGAGGACCCGGACGGCGGGGGCGAGGTGCGGATCGCGCTGGCAGACGCGGGGGCCGGCCTCGACGTGGCGGTGACGTATCGCCTGGAGCCGTCGGGGGTGCTGGGGGTCCATGCGGAGCTGACCCGCCGCGCCGGCGCGTCCGACGGTGGCGCAGAGGCGGCGCCGTACGACCTCGCGCAGGCGGTGACGCTGCTGCCGGTGCCCCGGCGGGCGGCCGAGATCCTCGACTTCACCGGCAAGTGGAGCCGTGAACGCAGCCCTCAGCGGCGCCCGTTGGGACATGGCACGTACGCGCGGGAGGTGCGGCGGGGCAAGCCGGGGCTGGACTCGCCGTATCTGCTGACGGTGGGCACACCCGGGTTCGGGTTCCGGTCCGGCGAGGTGTGGGGGGTGCACGTGGGGTGGAGCGGTGACCAGCGGTTCCTGGTGGAGCAGTTGCCGGAGGGCGCGGGCGTGCACGCGGCCGCGCTGGGCGGCGGCGAGCTGCTGCGGGCCGGCGAGGTCCGGCTCGCGCCGGGGGAGGCGTATCGCACGCCGGTGAGCTGGTACGCCTGGTCCGCCGACGGTCTTGACGGTCTGGCCGACCGGTTCCACGCCCTGCTGCGGGCGCGCCCGCAGCATCCGGTCGCGCCGCGTCCGCTGGTGCTCAACAGCTGGGAGGCGGTGTACTTCGACCACGATCTGGAGCGGCTGCTGCGGCTGGTCGACAAGGCCGCCGAGGTCGGGGTCGAGCGGTTCGTGCTGGACGACGGCTGGTTCGCCGGCCGCCGCTCGGACAACGCCGGCCTGGGGGACTGGTGGGTCGACCCGGTGGTGTGGCCGCGGGGGCTGACCCCGCTGATCGACCATGTCCGTGCGCGCGGGCTGGAGTTCGGGCTGTGGGTCGAGCCGGAGATGGTCAACCCCGACTCCGATCTGGCCCGGGAGCACCCGGACTGGGTGCTCGGCCCCAAGGCCGGGCTGGGGCCGTCGGCCCGCAACCAGTACGTCCTGGACATCACCAACCCCGACGCGTGGGCGTATCTGCTGGACAAGCTGGACGCGCTGCTGTCGCAGAACGCCATCGCGTACCTGAAGTGGGACCACAACCGCGAGCTGCACGAGGCGGTGCACGGACCGGACGACCGCCCGGTCGCGCACGCTCAAGTCACGGCGCTGTACCGGCTGTTGGACGAGCTGAAGGAGCGTCATCCCGGGGTGGAGATCGAGAGCTGCGCCAGTGGCGGCGGCCGGGTGGATCTGGGCATCCTCGCGCGGACGGACCGGGTGTGGGCGTCGGACTGCAACGACCCGGTGGAGCGGCAGGCGATCCAGCGGTGGACGGGGCAGCTGCTGCCGCCGGAACTGGTCGGCGCGCATCTGGGTCCCTCGCCCGCGCACACCACGCACCGGGCGACGGCGGACTCGTTCCGGCTGGCGACGGCGCTGTTCGGGCATGCCGGCATCGAGCAGGACCTGACGGCGTGCACGGACGAGGAGTTGGCGCGGATCACCGCGTGGACGGCGATGTACCGGGAGCTGCGGCCGCTGCTGCACGGCGGTCGCAGCGTCCGCGCGGACCTGACCGCGCCGGACGACCCGGACCGCGAGGCGCGGCTGCTGCACGGCGTCGTCGCGCTCGACGGCTCGGCGGCGCTGTACTGCTGGGCGCGTACCGCCACGTCCGCCGAAGGCCAGTACGGCCGGGTGCCGTTGCCCGGGCTCGCCGCCGACGGGAGCTACCAGGTTCGGGTCCGGACCGAGCTCGGCCTGCCGTCGCTGCACCAGACCTCCGGGCCCGCCTGGCTGACCGAGGCGCTGACGGACTGGGTACGGATGCCGGGCGCGGTGCTCGCGCAGGCCGGAGTGCCGATGCCGACGCTCAACCCCGGCCAGGCGCTGGTGATCGAGGTGCGCCGGGCCGCGTGAACCGCGCGGCGGTCGGGGTCGTCGCGGTCGTCCGGGTCGTCGGAGTCCCTGGGAGGTCCGAGCCGCCGGGGTGCCGGGGCGCGCGAGTGTAACCGGACATCCGGAGCCGACCGGACGCGGGCGAGCGGTTGATGCGCGGCAGTTGTACGACCCCCGTACGGTCGTGCAACTGCCGCGCACGCGCGGGCCGATGGCGATCGGGACATTGCGGCCCCCTGAGCTGCAACGTCTCGAATACGGCAGTAATCCATACCCCGAGGGGGAGCCGCTCACGCATGTGTCGACACCGCGTCGGACCGACAGTACCGTGACTTGGGTGACACCGTTGCAATTGCATCGGAAATTGCAACGGCACGTGCACCCACGGTGTTTCGGCAACTGCCGTGGCCCCTGGTGCGCCAGCGTAGCCAAGTGGCGCCCGGCCGACGAAGGAGCGATGCCAAGTGCAGCAATTCGAGAACGGTGTGCAGGCCAGTTCGATTTCCGGGGTCCGCTGGACCAAGAGCGCGCGCAGCAACCAGAGCGGCAATTGCGTCGAGGTGGCCGCGCTACCGGACGGCAGCGTGGCGATGCGCAACTCGCGCCATCCGGACGGGCCCGCGCTCGTCTACACCCGCGCGGAGATCACCGCGTTCGTCGAGGGCGCCAAGGACGGCGACTTCGACGGGTACATCGGCTGAGGCCGGCGCGGCCTGCGACGGTGACCTGAGGAACTGCCCGCCGGCAGCCGCCGGCGGGCAGCCCCGAATGCCCATCCGGTGCAATACTGGTCCGTCCAGTAACTGTGTTGGGAGCCTGTATGCCTGCCGCGCCGCAGCTCGTCTCGCCCATACAGCTTCTCGAACGCCGCCCCGACATGGGCGCCAAGGCGATGGCCCGCGTGCTCGGCAACTACCTGCGGGCGCTGCGGGAGAGCCGCTCCATCAGCCCGGTCGTCGCCGGCCGCCACATCCGCGCGCACGCCTCCAAGATCAGCCGGATGGAGACCGCCCACGTCAACCTCAAGTCCCGTGACGTGGAAGAGCTGTTGGACCTGTACGGCGTCGACCCGGTCGAGCAGCGGCAGATCATCGCGATGGTGGAGCGCTCCGCCCGCCCGGACTGGTGGCAGCCCTACGGCGAGGTGGTGCCGGACTGGCTGCAGCAGCTCATCGGCCTGGAGCGCGACGCGCATGTGATCCGCACCTACGAGAACCAGTTCGTGCCCGGGCTGCTCCAGACCCCCGCCTACGCGCAGGCCGTCGTGCTGAGCGGCCATCGGCTGGCGCCGGCCGACGAGGTCGAGCAGCGGGTCCAGTTGCGGCTGGAGCGGCAGCGCCGGATGGGCGAGCCGGGCGCGCCGGTGCTGTGGGCGCTGATCGACGAGGGCGTGCTCCACCGCCCGGTCGGCGGCCGGCAGGTGATGCGCGACCAACTCGTCTACCTGCTCGAAGTGTTGCGGCAGCCGGGGGTGCGGCTCCAGGTCGCCTCCTACGAGGCGAGCGCCGCCGCGACCCCGGGTGCGGCCGTGACCTACCTGCGCTTCGCCCAGGGCTTCCTGCCGGACGTGGTCTACCTGGAGCACATGACCAGCGCGGTCTACCTCGACCGGCTGGAGGACCTGGACCGCTACCGGGCCGCACTCGACGAACTCAGCGCGGTGGCGGCGACCCCGGCGGAGAGCCGGCTGCTGCTGGAGGAGGCGCTGACCCGCTACGAGTAGCGGTCAGCGCACCCGGCCGACGCCGCCGAACTCGATCCACTCGTAGCTGGGTTGGACCAGCGCGAGTTCGTTGTCGGCGCGCCAGGTGGAGACCTCCACCAGGCCGGGCGCCAGGATCTCGGTGCCGTCCAGGTAGTGCAGCAGGTCGCTTTCCTCGCGTACCTCGCCCCAGTTGCCGCCGGTCGACTCGTCCATGAACTCGCTGACCCCGCATCGCACGTCGGGATCGTCGCTGACCAGCTGGCACACCACCAGGCAGCTGCCGGCCGGCAGCCGGTCGCGCACCCGGTGCACCATGCCGGCCGGGTCCTCGACGGCCTTCACGCAGTGCAGCACCGACACGAACAGCGCCGCGACCGGCTCGGCCAGGTCGATCAGCCGATGCACCTCCGGGCTGTCCCAGATGCTCTCGGTGTCGCGGAAGTCGGCCTGGAGGACCGCGGTGTTCTCGTTCTGCTCCAGCAGCACCCGGCCGTGCGCGAGCACGATCGGGTCGTTGTCCGCGTAGACCACGCGGGCGTCGGGGTGGACGCGCTGGGCGATCTCGTGCACGTTGTCCTGGGTGGGCAGCCCGGAGCCGTGGTCGACGAACTGCCTTATGCCGTAGTCCTCGGCGAGCACCCGCACCACGCGGCGCAGGAACTGGCGGTTGTTCAACGCGAGCACCTTCATGCTCGGCACCTGCTCCAGCAGCTCCTCGGTGGCGCCGCGGTCAGCAGGGTAGTTGTCCTTGCCGTCCAGGAGGTAGTCGTACATGCGGGCGACACTCGGCACCGTCACATCGATCGGGGGGCTGGGCGACACGTCTCGGGATGGCATGGGCCCCTCACGACATTGCTGATCCTGCGCAACTACCGCCGCCGAGCGACATCGGGGGCAGCCGCCATCTTAGGCAGCGGCGATCGGCCGGTCGAGTGACGTGTCAAGGTCGTTACGCGGCGCACCCTTTCGAGGCACCCGAGGACACGCTCGCCGGCAGGGCCAGCGTCAACCCGAGGCCGTGGGAGTCCGTACGCGCCCCGGTCAGGGCGACGCCCGGCGGAAGCGAGGGGGCCTTGACGGTGCGCGGGGCGAGTTTCGCGGCGAGCGCGGAGCCGCCCTGACCACCCGTCATCTGCGAGACGGGGAGGGTACGGCCGAGCACGTCGACGTCGGTGGGCGTGACGGTGATCGCGTCCTTGCTGGTGCTGATGGAGGTGTGCACGGTCACCGGCAACGGGATGCCCACGAGGGTGCCGGTGAGCACCAGCCCGCCGTGGCCGTCGGACTCCGGCCGCAGCCCGGCCGCCTTGCGGTTCAGCCGCTTGCCCAACTCGTCGTAGGAGATGGTGGCCGTGGCGGTGCCGCCGCTCATGGTGCCCTTGGTGGTCACCTCGTGCAGGTCGGCGGCGACGGACAGGTCCATGCCGTCACGCCGTACGTCCTCGGCGCGGATGTGCACGGTGCCGACGTCGCCGGTCAGCAGCCGCAGCCCGGCCAGGCTTCCGGACAGGTCCGCCGACACCGGGCCGGTCGGCTTGAGCTTGCAGCCGGCCGCGCGGGCGATCCGCTCCCGCGCGGTGTGCGCGAGGACCAGGTCGGCGGCGGTGGCGAGCACGGCCAGCCCGGCCACCACCGCGGTGGCCACGATCAGCGGTTTGCGGCGCGGCACGAACCGGCGGCGCGGCTGCGCGGGGGCCGGCTCGCGCAGCTTCGTCGCGTCGGGGCCGGGGCCGGGGCCGAGGTGGGCGTTGCGGTCGGCGTCGCCCGCAGCCGTATCGGCACCCGTATCCGGTGCCGTGGACGCGGCGGGCGCGCTGCCGGGTTCGATGGCCACCTCGGGTGCGCCGGGCGCACCGGGTGCACCGGATATGCCGTCTTCCGCACCCGAGGGCGCGTCTTCGGCGTCCGCGCGCCGGACTTGCGGCTCGTCGCTGGGCGTCATGCGTCGGCGGTTCCGATCCGGGGGAGGTGGGCGAGCAGGGCCAGGGCCTCGGGCAGCAGCCGGGCCGCGGTGGGTTCCGCGGGGCCGGACGCGCGCCGGCCGCGCTGGGTGCGCAGCACCGCGCGGGCGGCGGACAGCGCGGCGCCGGCCAGGACGGCCGCGCGCAGATCGCGATCAGGCAGGCCGGCCGGCAGCCGCCGCTCGACGAGCGTGGCGAGCCGGTCCTCGCAGTGGACGAACTCCTGCACCAGCCGCGCCATCACCAGGGACTCGGTGCCCTCCAGCGGGTGGGTGAGCGCGCTCAGGCTGCTGGCGCCGAAGGCGTGGGCCGCCGCCAGCAGCGCCCCGCACACCGCGTCGAGCGGCGGCTCCTCGACCGGCCGGTCCGCCAGCTCCGCCTCCACCCGGGCGAGCAGCTCCACCCCGTCGGGCAGCAGGAGCGCCTCCTTGCTGTCGAAATAGCGGAAGAAGGTGCGCTCGGAGACGTTGGCGGCCGCGGCGATGTCGGCGATCGTGGTGCCCGCGAATCCGTGCACGGCGAACAGCCGGGCCGCGCTCCGGCGCAGCTCGTGGCGGGTCTGCTCCTTCTTGCGCTCCCGCAGTCCGGGTTCGGACGCGGTTTCGGTGGGTGTGGCGGACACGGCGCCCAGCCTAGCGAACGTGTCGGCTATGTCAATTGGCAGTCCTGCCAGTTTCCGTCCGGTGGCCGAGGCCCCGGCCGCCGGGGCCGCCCGGGTGCGCTCCCGGACGGCCCCAGCAGGTGTTCGCTCCGTTCAGGGTGCCGCCGTCAGTTCTGCAACCCCGTGTTGAGGGTGTTGAGCAGCGAACCGTCGGGGGTGTCGCCGGACATCTCCCAGATCATCGCGCCCAGGAGGTGTTTGGACTTGATGTACGCGGCCTTCTTGCCGATCGACCAGGCGTCGTCGAAGGACCACCACTGGCCGCCCTCGCCGGTGTAGCCGTAGGTCGCCACGGTCTGGTCGTTGTGGTGGACGGTCAGCCCCGGCACGCTGGTGACCAGGTTGTTGTAGCCGCGGGTGCCGGCCTCCTCGGCGAACTGGCCGGGCGCGGCGCCGTTGGCGCTCTGCCACTCGCCGTTCGCGCCGCCGCCGGTCACCTGCTGCCAGCCTCTGCCGTAGAAGGGGAGGCCGATGGTGAGCTTGCGCGGGCTGACGCCGGCGTCGAAGTACGTCTGCACCGCGCTGTCGACGCTGAAGTCGTTCGGGTAGGGCGAGTTGGGGTCGGGGTAGAGGTTGGCCTGGTCACCGGTGCGGTTCGGCTCCCACGAGTTGTCGCTGCCCGAGCCGTGGAAGTCGTAGCCCTGGATGTTCTCGATGTCCAGGTTCTTCGACACCTGCGGCAGGTCCCAGCCGGCGTCGATCTTCTTGGGGTCGGCCGGGGTGAAGGCGGTGAGCAGTTTGTGGTCGCCGCCGAGCGCGTCGAGTTCGGTGCGGAACTCGGCGATCAGCGCGGTGAAGTTGGCCTTGTCGGCGGTGCTCCAGTGGTTGCCGGGGTGGCCGTCCGGGGAACCGGGCCACTCCCAGTCGAGGTCGAAGCCGTCGAAGATGCCCGCGGCGACGCCCGGGCCGCCCGCGCCCTCGGTCTCCGGCAGGTTGCCCTTGATGTACATGTCGATGCAGGACTGCACGAACTTCTTGCGGGAGGCGTCGGTGGCGGCCACGTCGGAGAAGTACTTGGAGTACGTCCAGCCGCCGAGCGACATCACCACCTTCAGGTTGGGGTACTTGGCCTTGAGCTCCTTGAGCTGGTTGAAGTTGCCGCGCAGCTTGCCCCAGCCGTCGTCCGCCTGCCCGTTGACGGACTGCGAGGCGGGGAACGCCCGGCCGTAGTCGGCGTCCGCGTCCCCGGCGCCGTCACCCTGGTTCGGGTCCTCCGGGTCGGCCGTGGTGCCCTTGGTCACGCCGTTGAGGCAGGTGAGGTTGGTCGGGTCGATGTTGCCGAACGCGTAGTTGATGACGTCGAGCTTGCCGGCGGCGCCCGAGGTGTCGAGGTTCTTCACGAAGTACTGGCGGCCGTAGATGCCCCACTGCACGAAGTAACCGACCTTGGCGTAACCGCCGTTGCCCACGGCCTCCAGGGTGGTGACGGTGACCGCGTTGCCGGCCGGCGAGACGTTGTCGGCCAGGTCACGGGCCTTGACGGTGAAGGTGTAGGCGGTGGCGGGCGCGAGACCGACCAGGGTGGTGGTGCGGGTGTCGGCGGGCACCGTCGCGGCGAGCGTCGAGCCCTGATAGACGTCGTAGGCGGCGACGCGGATGTTGTCGGTCGCCGCGTCCCAGGACAGCTGGACGGTGCTGGAGGTGACGGTGCCGGCCCGCAGGTTGCCCGGAGCGGTCGGCGGGACGGTGTCGGTGGACGGGTCGAAGGTGGTCGCGGTGACCGGGGCGCTGGCCGGCCCGGTGTTGCCGCGGGAGTCCTTCGCCCGCACCGTGAACTGGTACGACGTCGCCGGGGACAGGTTCGGCACGGTCGCCGTGGTGGTGGCGCTGGAGGCCACGACGGTGGCCCCCTGCAGCACGTCGTAGGACGCCACGGGGAAGTCTCCGGTGGCCGCCGCGCTCCACTTCAGGCTCACCGTGTGCGCGGTGGCGTCGGCGACCGCGACCCCGGTCGGCGCCTTTGGGGGCACCGCCGGGCTGCCGTCGCACTTGTCGCCGTTGATCAGGCACCCCGTCGGCGTGCCGAGCGGGCCCGAAGCCTGGAACGTGTAGCTGTACGGATACGTGGACCCGTTGGCCGGAATCGTCGCGTTGTAGTAGGCGGGCGTGACGACGACATGGGAACCGGTGACCGAACTGGTGCCGTTGGTCTCGCTGGTGATCGTGACACCGGCCGGAAGGTCGAACTCCAGGCTCCAGCCGTTGACCGCGGCCGAGGAGCCGTTCTTGACGACGTAGCTGCCGGACCACGACGAGCCGCTGCCGGTGCTGCTGAACTCCGCGGTGAGCCCGCCGGCGGCGTGCGCGGCGGGGGTGTTGAGCCCGACGAGCCCGGCCATCGAGAGGGCCAGGGCGGTGAGTCCGGTGACCAGCCGGGCGCGTAACCGCGCCGCCCGGCGGACAGGTCTGGGCGTTCTGAGTCCTGTGAACACGGCTCTCCTTGGGGGTGGGGGGATGCCCAGGGCGGCGCGGAACGGCGTGACTCCCGTTCCGCACCGCACTGCCGGGGTATCGCACAGCCAGGACAGCCGAGGCCGCTGTCGAGCGGCAATGGGTCGGACGAACAATTGGACTGTACCAATCGGCGCGCGGCAGGCAGGGCCGCGCGCGTTGCCGCAGATGAAAAGGGACTAGACCAATTGCCGTGATTTTACCTTCACTTGACCGTCTGGGGATGTCGGGCGCCGGGCCGCCCGTGCACGACGCCGCTCCGCGTGACGAGGCGGCCGAGCCGGAGCGGGTGCCTCGCCGGATGCCGAGGGGCTGCCGGCGGTACGCGGGCGGTCCGGCCCGACGGTGGCCGCTGGACGGCCGCGGAAAACGCAGCCCTTCCATGCGTCACGCAGTGCTTCATCCGGCCGACTCGCCGCCCACGGCGCCCTGTTGACCTGCCCGCTCCGGGTCGAGTCGTGAACGTCGCGACCGCTCGGCCGCGTTGTGCAGGTGCCGAGGGTGGGTGGGGTCAGTCCGTGCTCAACGGGTCGGTGAGTAGTTCGGGTAGCGCGGTCAGTGCCGCTTCCCGTAGCGCGGGCACCTGTTCCGCCGGCACCCAGCGGTGCGGCCACCGCACCCGGGTGCCGGTGCGGGACCAACCGCCCACCGCGCACAGTGCCTTGTCCAGCGCCGGATCGCTGTAGCCGTCGGCCGCGAGCGGCGCCACATGGCGGTCGAGGAAGCCGCGCAGCCGCGCCTCCACGTCCGCCGCGCCCCGCGGGTCCGCGGCCATCTGCGCATACCAGCGCACCGCACCGGCCGGACTCATGCAGGCGACGTTCGAGTACGACCCGGCGGCGCCACCGCGGCGGCCGGTCGCCAGCGCGTGGCCGGCCACGAACACCGCGAAGCGGTCGGTCAGGCCCTGAGCGACCTCCACCGCGGGCACCTTCAACCCGACCACCTGCGGTACCTCTTCGCCGATCCGCGCCAGCAACGCCGGCGTGACCTGCGTCTTCGCGTACGGCGGGTTGTACAGCACCAGCGGCACACCGTCCGCGGCGGCGGCGAACCCGCGCAGCGCGGCGACCACTTCACCGGGCCGCAGCGGCAGCCAGTCCGGCAGCACCACCTGGATCGCGCCCGGCCGCAGCGCCGCCGCCCGGCGGACCCGGTCCAGCGACAGCCGCCCGCCGGGGTGGCTCGCGCCGAGCTGGTACGGCACCCCGGCCGCGGCGCAGCGCGCGGCCACCAGCGCGTGCAGGCGGTCGTACTCGCCCTCGTCCAGGGTGTGGAACTCGCCCGCGGTGCCGTTGGTGTAGACGCCGTGCACGCCCGAGCCGAGCACCGCCTCCAGCGACTCCTCCAGGCGGCCGAAGTCGATCGCGTCGTCCGCGTCGAGCGGCAGCAGCGTGGGCGACCAGATGCCGCGCAGCGTCCGCGAGGTGAGTGGGTCCACCGATCCCTCCCCGGGGTCCGGGCCGGCGTGCGCGCGGCACCGCCGCCACGTGATCACCGAACATCGGACATCCTACGTGGGATGAGTGCTGCCGTCGATCGTCCGCCGGGGAACCCTTCGCATCATGGGAAGTTCGGATCGTCGGAACAGCGGCTTGTCGAAATGCCAGCTCGTCGGAACGTCCGATCGTCGCAACGACGGCTCTTCGGAACGACAGCTCTTCGGAACGGCGGACCTTCGGAACGTCCGATCGTCGGCACGGGCGTAATGTCGTCGTCCGGCCGCCCGAACCGCGGGCGCGGCCTTCGCCGTACAGCCGTGAGGGGGCCGCCGCCCGCGCCGGGCAACGGCCCCCTCACCCCCATGGGCCACGCGTCAACGCGCCGGGCACCTCACCAGGTTCACCGGCGCGGGTGCCGGTGCCCGGATGGGCCACGGCACCGTTGATCACGTGGTCGATCACATCGGCCCGTCCTGCGGGCCGCCGGTCAACCGGTACCCGTGAGCGAGCGGCCGCCCTCCCCGTTCCGCGCCACGCCGGACGTCAGGAAACGCGCCACGAACAGGCCGCTGGCCCGCACGTCGTCGCCGTTGACCACCACGTCGGCCGCCGTGCCGCCGGCCGGCCGGTCCTCGCCGGTGCCGGGTCCGGCGCGCCACACCCGGACGTGGTCGAGCAGCACATGGTCGCTGTTCACGACGAGCGCGGTGGCCGCCCGGCCGCCGTCGCCGATCCGGAAGCGCACGTCCTGCACGGACGCCGGGTCGCGCGGGTCGCTGCGTCCGCCCCGCCGGGCGCCGATCTCCAGCAGCACGATCGCGGCGGCCGGGTCCGCGTCGGCCGGGTCCGTGTCAGCCGGGCCCGCGTCGGCCGGGTCCGCGTCGAACCGCAGCCCCGCGATCCGCACCCTGCGCGCGTCCGCGACCGTCATCGGCACCACACCCTGGCGCGGGGCGAGCGTCACATGGCCGAGCCCCAGCACCACCGTGCCGGCCCACTTGACCTTGATGGTGTCGGCCAGTTCGTAGCAGCCGGGGGTCAGCAGCAGGTGACGTCCTTGCGACAGCGCCTTGTTGAGGGTGCGCACCGAGTCGGAGGGCCTGGCCACGAAGAACCGGTCGATCGGCACCGACGAGCCCGGGGTACTGCCGCCGGCCCAGCTCGCGCCGACCGCGCCGTGCCGCAGCGCCGGCAGGAACACCCGGTACCGGCCGCCCTCGTCGACGTAGAGGAACGGCTTCTCGCGGCTGAGCGGGCCGCCCGGCGGCGTGACCCGCGGAGCCGTGCCCGGCACCGAAGATGGCGGGTCGGGGAAGGCCGGCGCGGGCGCTCCCTCGACGCCGGCGAAGACCTGCCGCCCGGCCGGGTCCGGCCAACCGCCGACCCGGCTGTCCCGGGTGAGCGAGCACTGCCGCGCGGTGTCGAGCACCTCCCCGTCCACCACCGAGTCGGCGATGAACCCGTCACCGCAGGCGCCGTCCGGCCCCGGGCAGAGCAGGAGCCGGCCGCGGACGTGCACCCGGCGCAGCGGCGCGGCGGGGGAGACCTCCCACCGCTGGGTGCCGCCGGCGGGCAGGATCGCGAGGTTCTCCACGGCGCGCCACGAGTCGGTGGCCGCGCGGTCGCCACCGCCGCCCGGCCCGCGCTGGTCCGCGGCCCGCACCGCGCCGTCGATCGTCACGTCGTCCGGGTGCGCGCCGAGGCCGGACACGGACGTGCGGGGCCCGAGCCGTACGTCCACGGCGTAGCGGCCCGGCCTGAACAGCAAGGCGCTCCGGCCGCCGCCGACCGCGGCCGCGTCCAGGGCGGCCTGGACCTGCCCGACCGGCGTGTCCGGGCCGAAGACCTTCACGTGCGGGCCGAAGTCCGGCTCCGCGGGCGGCGACTGGCGGGCGTACGGGGGCCGCTGCCCGCTGCGGGAGCGCGCGGTCCCGGGCAGGGGCGCAGGCGTGGAAGCGGGCGCGGACGCGGGAGTGGCGGCACCGGTCACCGGTACGGCGCCGGGCAGGGCCGCGGTGGTCATGAACGTACGGCGGCCGAGCGCGTCGCCGACCAGGGTGTCCGTCCCGCCCCCGGGTCTGTGCGCGGCTGCCGGGGCTTCACTTCCTGCGGCCCTGCTTGATGACATACGTACGACCTACCTCTGTCCGGACGGCCCGGCGGCACCGCGACGCCCGGGCGGTGCGCGCGGGCGGGCGGGGGCGCTTGTGCGCGAGCGGTGAGCCCCCGCTCTGAGAGCGCTCTCTGGGACGTACCTTGGAGGGCCGGGGGCGCCGTGTCAAGGCGTTGAGAGAGCGCTCTCCCCGATCCGCGGCAACCGGCGGCCCCTGGTGCGGGTGTGGCGGGTGAGGTCACGGGCCGGTGACGGTCCGGTCAAGGGCCGGGGGTGGGGTGGGGCGTTGCCGGGTGGGGGTGTGGCGGCCGGGGAGGGCCGGCCCGGGGTCGGGGTCGGGGCCGGAGTGCGAGGGGGCGGGGGGTGGGGGTCGGCCGGGGATCGGCGGCCGGGGGTCAGGGGGTCTGGTCGGGGCTGCGGTGGGGCGCCCGGCGCGGGGCGCGCGCGTCCCAGGTCATCTGCTTCAGCTCCATCCGTGCGGCGGGCGCGGTGCCGGGGAGGGTGGCCCAGTAGGGGTGGGCGCTGATGCGGACGGACAGCCGGACCAGACGCCGGCGCAGCACCGTGGTGCGCGAGCCCGCGCCCGCGCTCGCCGCCAACTCGCGGTAAGTGGTGTACCAGTCGCGCTGGGCCTGGACGAGGTCGTCGGGAAAGGAGTGGGGCATGGCTGGATTCTGGCACATGTTCGAACGGCTGTGCGATTAGGGTGGTGGACCGGGTGTCGGGCGACCGCCGCGGCCTCCGGGCGTCGGGGCGCGTACGGCTGGGTCGTACGGTCGCGGCGCGGCCGGTCGGCCGGTCGGTACGCTCGCCCACGGCGACGCGCGGCCGGTCCGACCGCGCTTGCTCGGGCGCCTGGGCCATGGGGTCCGGGCGCCGACGATCACCTGCCGGGAGGGCTCGATGGACGTGGTGCTGCGTGCGGTGGAGGACGGTGATCTGCCCGTCTTCTTCGCGCAGATGACGGACCCCGAGGGGGTGTGGATGGCGGCGTTCACCTCCGAGGACCCGGCGGACCGCGACCGGTTCGAGGCCCACTGGGAGCGAATCCGCCGGGACCCGGCGGTCGTCACCCGCACGGTGGTCGGTGCGGGTGGCGAAGTCGTCGGGCACGCGGGCGCGTACGGGCCGCCGGAGGAGCGCGAGGTGACGTACTGGATCGGCCGGGAGCACTGGGGTCGCGGGGTGGCCACCGCCGCGCTGCGCGCACTGCTCGCCGAGGTGCCCGAACGCCCCCTGCGCGCACGCGCGGCCGCGGACAACGCCGGCTCGATCCGGGTGCTGGAGAAGTGCGGGTTCGTGGTCACCGGCACCGAACGGGGTTACGCGAACGCGCGGCGCGCCGAGATCGACGAGGTCGTCCTCACTCTGCCGGCCCCTTCCGAAACCCCCTGACCTGGCGGCCCCGCCGGCGCGAACGCGTCATGACCGCCGAGCCCGATCGGCACCCGGTCGACGCCCCTGACGGCGTGGTCCGCCGGCATGTGCGCCTCGGTGTCCTCGCCGTCGACCACGAGGCGTGCCGGGTCGGTTTCGGCTTCCCGCGCACGGCGCTCGCCCTCACCCCCGCCGGTGGCCACGCCTTCCAGGACGGAGCCACCCGACCGAGCGGCTCGTCCACCGGATGGAACGCGGGCGATTAGGCCCCAGGGTCCTGGCGGGGGTGCCGGGAGTCGCACGCCGTCGGGCGAGTGGGTGGACAAGTGGGTGGACGGGCCGGGCGGTCCCCTCGAATCTGCGCGCGTCAGGGCTGAATGGTCTCCAGGTCCTCGAGGAGGCCGGCGTGGGTCGGCTGCCAGCCGAGCGCCTCACGGGTGTGGGCGCTGGACGCCGGCTGGTCCATGGCGAAGATCGGACCGAACGGGCCGAAGTTCTCCTGCGGAACTTCCTCGACCGGCAGGCCCAGTCGCCGCCCGATGACCGCGGCGATGTCCCGCACCGCGTCGCCCTCGTCGCCGACGGCGTGCCAGGACGTCCCGGCCGGTGCGGACTCAAGAGCCAGGCGGAACAGGACCGCCGCGTCGAGCGCGTGCACGGCCGGCCAGCGCTGGGTGCCGTCGCCCGGGTAGCCGGCCACCCCGGTGCGGCGCGCTTGATCGGCCAGCAGGCCGGCGAATCCGCCCTTGCCCTCGTTGTGGACCGTGCGCGGCATGCGGACGGCCGTGCCGCGCACGCCGCGCGAGGCGAGGTCCAGCAGTGCGTTGACCGAACGGCCGCGACCGCCCACCGGGCCGTCGGTCGGCAGCGGATCGGCCTCGACGGAGGCGCGTCCCGGCACCCAGGGCGTGCCGGAGACCGTGACGATCGGGCGGTCGCTTCCGACGAGTTCCTGCCCCAGCGCGGCGAGAGCGGCGCTCTCCTCGGCGATGGCCCGGGTGAGCGCGTCCGGACTGCTGTAGTCACGTCCGAACGCCAGGCTGATCACGCCGTCGCACTGCGCCGCGCCGGACCGCAGGGTGTCGAGGTCGGCCAGGTCGCCGCGCAGCACCTTGGCGCCAGCACCCTCAAGGGCTTGCGCGGAGCCGTCCGAGCGAGCCAGTGCGAGAACGGTGTGGCCGTTGCCGAGCAGTTCGGCGACGACGGCGGAGCCGATGGTGCCGGTACCGCCGGTGACGAAGACATGCATGAGCTCTCCCTGAAAGTGATGAGACCATTGTCCCATCACTGACCCTACATGGTGATAGGACAGGAGTCTCATCACCTATCCTGGTCTCATGGCCAGATGGCAACCGGGAGCGGACCAACGACTCGTCGTCGCGGCGGTCGACCTGTTCACCGAGCAGGGGTACGACGCCACCACGGTGGCGCAGATCGCCGAGCGCGCCGGCGTCACCAAGAGCACCTTCTTCCGGTACTTCTCCGACAAGCGCGAGCTGCTGGTCGCCGGCCAGGAGACGCTCGGCAGGCTGCTCGCCGACGGCATCACCGAGGCCCCCGCGGGCGCCAGCCCGCTCCAGGCGGTGGCGGCCGGTCTCGAACGCGCATCGGGCGCCATGGGTCCGGCGAACCGCGAACTCGGCCCCCGCCTCAAAGCGGCCGTGGCGGCCAGTACCGAACTGCAGGAGCGCGACGCCCTCAAGAGCGTCGGGCTCGCGGCCGCCATGACGGCCGCGCTCGTCGCCCGCGGCGTCCCGGAGCCGACCGCGCATCTCGCGGCCGAGCTGGGAGTCCTCGCGTTCAAGCGGGGATACGCCCAGTGGTCCGAAGGCGAGCGTGACGACACGGAAGGGCTCGCGCCGCATGCGCTGGCGGCCTTGGAGGACCTGCGCGCGGCAACCGCGTCGCTGGGTTGATCGATGCCGCTCGGCTGCCCCGACGTGCGTGCCGTTCGCGGGCGTCCTTGCGTGCGCCCCGCGGGCGTCCGGCCGTTGAATGCCCTTCGGCCGCCGGAGTCGCGGGGTGGGGCGGTCAGTCGAGTTTGTGGACGGTGGTGTCGTCGGGGGTGAGGCGCCGTCCGTCCGCGGCGTGGACCTCCAGGGCGCGCAAGGGGCGGCCCTGCCGGCGGTCGAGAAGCTCGGAGTGGGGCTCGCCCGGGGCGAAGAGGTTCTGCTCGCCCCACTGCCGCAGGGCGACGACGACGGGGAAGAGGCCCCGTCCCTTCGGGGTCAGTACGTACTCGTGGTAGGCGCTGCCGTCCGAGGCGGGCGCGGTGTCGAGGACGCCGGCGGCGACCAGGGTGCGCAGGCGTGTGGTGAGGATGTTCTTCGCCACGCCGAGGCTGCGCTGGAACTCCCCGAAGCGGCGGCTGCCGTCGAAGGCGTCCCGCACGATCAGCAGCGACCACCAGTCGCCGATGGCGTCGACCGACCGCGCGACGGGGCAGTCGCTGTCGTCGAAGCGGGTCCGCTCCACCATGGCGTGCCCTCCTCCTCATGTCCGGTTGCAACATGCTACCAGCTACGGCTACCGTCCATCTGGTAGCAAGATGAAACCGGATGTGAGGGGCTGCGCGTGGGACGCGATCACAGGGTCATGGCGGGCGAGGCCGAAACCGCGATCGATACCGCGGGCGAAGCCGAGGTCGCGGGCACGGGCACGGGCGGCGCGGGCACGGGAGCGCGCGCGGCGCCGAGCACGGGGACGTCCGGATTCAGGCTCTCCAGGGGGCTCACCCTGCTCTTCGCCGTGGCCTGCGGCACCGCGGTGGCCAACGTCTACTTCGCCCAGCCGCTCCTGGTGACGCTCGGCCGCGACTTCTCGATCGGCACGGCGACGGTCGGCGCGATCGTGACGCTGACCCAAGTCGGCTACGGGCTCGGGCTGTTCTTCCTGGTGCCGCTGGGTGACCTGCTCGACCGCAGACGCCTCGTCGTCGCCCAACTCCTGCTGCTGGCAGCGGCGTTGACCGCCGTCGGCACCGCCGGGAACGCCGCGCTGCTGCTGGTGGGCCTGACCTCCGTGGGGCTGCTCGCGGTGGTCACCCAGACGCTGGTGGCCTTCGCCGCGTCGCTGGCCGCGCCCGAGGAACGCGGCAAGGTCGTCGGCCTGGTGACCAGCGGCGTGGTCACCGGCATCCTGTTCGCCCGCTCCGTCTCCGGCCTGCTGGCCGACCTCGCCGGCTGGCGCTCGGTCTACCTCTGCTCGGCGGCCCTCACCGGCCTGCTCGCCCTGACCCTCCACCGCCTGCTGCCGTCCCGGAACAAGACCGCGCCGAGGGCCGGCGGGTACGGTCAACTGCTGCGCTCCACCGTTCAGTTGTTCGCACGCGAGCGCCTTCTACGGGTACGGGCCCTGCTCGCCCTGCTGATCTTCGCCGCCTTCAGCACGCTGTGGAGCAGCGTCGCGCTGCCGCTCAGCGCACCCCCGCTCTCCTTGTCCCACACCGCGATCGGGGCGTTCGGGCTGGCCGGGGCCGCGGGCGCGCTCGCCGCCACCGGCGCCGGCCGGCTCAACGACCGCGGCCACTCCCGGCGCACCACCGGTATCGGGCTGGCCCTGCTCACCGTCTCCTGGCTGCCCCTGGCCTTCACCCGGCACTCGCTGTGGGCGCTGGCCGTCGGCGTGATCGTCCTCGACCTCGCCGTCCAGGCGGTGCACGTCACCAACCAGACGCTGATCTACGCGCTGCACCCGGAGGCGGGGAGCCGGCTGATCGGCGGCTACATGGTCTTCTACTCGATCGGCAGCGCCTCGGGCGCCGTCGCCGCGACCACGCTCTACGCGGCGGCGGGCTGGACGGCCGTGTGCGCGCTGGGCGCGGGGATCAGCCTGCTCGCGTTCCTGCTGTGGGCGGCGCTGCCTGAGCGGCCGGCCGCAGCGCCATGAGCACGATGTCGTCGCTGTTATGGGGACCGGCGACCTCGCGGGTGAGGCGGGAGAGGAGTTCCGGGAGCGGCATCCCGCGGTGGGCGAGCAGCGAGGCCGCCGCGCGGGCGATGCCGTCGTCGATGTTCGCCCGGCGGTGCTCGACCAGGCCGTCGGTGTACAGCAGGAGGGTCGCGCCGGGGTCGAGGCGTAGGTGCTGGTCGGCGCGGTCGGGCGGGGTGAGGGCGTGGTGGAAGAGCGCGTCGTGGACGGTCAGCTCCTCGACCCGGCCATCCGCGTGCAGCAGCAGCGGTGGCGGGTGGCCCGCGTTGGTCCAGCTCACGTGCCAGGCCGGGCCCTGCCGGCGCAGGTGCGCGTGGATTAGGGTGCCGCCGGCCTCCAGCGGCAGGTGCGCCACCGCCCGTTCCAGGGCCGCCACGACCGCGGCGGGGCCCTGCCCGGGGTGGTCGAGCGCGGCCTGGCGCAGCATGCTGCGGACCTGGCCCATGACGGCGGCGGCGTGGATGTCGTGGCCGGTGATGTCGCCGACGGTGATCGCGAGGGTGCTGCCGGCGGCCAACGCGGGGGCCGCCGCGACCGGGCCGGGCCCGGAAACGGCCGAAGGCACCGCCGAGGAAAGGGGCTCGGACAGGGACGCGAGCGCCTGCGGGGCCACGCTCAGCGGGATCGCGTCGTACCAGTCGCCGCCGACCATCTCCCCGGAGACCGCAGGCAGGTAGACCGCCGCCATGTCCAGGCCGTCCACCTCGGGCAGGGTGGTGAGCATGGCCTGCTGGAGCTGGTGGGCGACGTCGATCCGATCGTCCAGGAACACCGCGCGTTCCACCGCCTGGGCGGTGTAGCCGGCCACCGCGTTCAGCGCCGCGTACTCGGTCAGGTCGGTGCGGTGCGGCTCGGCCCAGCCCGTCACCAGCACGCCCAGTGGCCCGCGTACGGCGGGCAGCGGCACGCACACCGCGGACTGGAGCCCCAGCGAGTCGTAGGCGGCGACGGCCTCGGCGCTGTACCACTCGACGAGGTGGGCGCGGTCGGGCACGGTCACGGTGCGTCGCTCCCGCAACGCCCGCGCGGTGGGGAACGCGTCCTGCGGGCCGTACCGTTCGAACAGGGTCTCCACGGCGTGCGCGGTGTCGGGGTCGGGGACCCGGCGCAGCTCCCCCTCGTCGAGGAGCACCAGGCCCACGTAGCTGGGCTTGAGCAGGCCGGAGACCAGTTCGCGCACTTTGCGGCGCACGTCGAGCAGGCTGACGGTGCCGGTCAGTTCCTCGGCCGCGCGCAGTTGCAGCTCCGCGCCGGCCAGCACCTGCTCGGCCGCCCGGCGGGCCTCGTCCGCGGCCGCGCGGGCCTCCTCGCCCTGGCGGTTGGCGATCCGCAGCCGCAGCTCCGCCGAGCACGCCTCGGTCAGGTCGGAGAGGTCCTGGACCTCCCGCCCGGTCCACTCGCGGACCACGGAGTCGATCGCGCACAGCGACCCCAGGACGTTGCCCCGGGCGTCGGTGAGCGGCATGCCGGCGTACGCGACCAGGCCCATGTCGGGGATGGCCAGGCTGTCGCGGGTCAGGTCGTCCGCCCGCACGTCGGCCAGCACCAGCGGCTCCCGCGACGCCACCACGTACTGGCACAGCGAGTGCGTCAGCGGTGTCTCCCGGCAGCTCGCCCACGGATCGCCGAGCCCCACCATGCCGGGGAAGACCTGCCGCTCGGGCTCCAGCAGGGACACCAGGGCGACGGGCACGTCCAGCAGGCGCGCGACCATCCGCGCGAAGCGGTCCATGTCGGGGTCCGACCGGGCGGTCAGTCCCGCCTCGGCCAGCCCGCGCAGCCGGGCCTGCTCGCGCTCCGGCGCCTCGCGCCCACCACCCGGACCAGCAGCCAAAACCGGCCCTCCCACGTCATCCGAGTCCTGCCCGTAGCGGCCGTCGGGCCGACGGCGCAACGTATCAGCATCCTAAGCAGCCCGCGCGCTCCCCGCCTGCCAGCCCGCCGTACCCGGGCCCCGCGGAGGCGATACGGTGCGGGGGTGGCGGGTGTGCCGAGGTGCGAGGGGGACCGGGCGGCGGGCGGTCGGGGTCCGGGTCAGGCTTCGGACGCCAGGACCGGTACGGGTACGGGTACGCATATGGACAGAGCTACGGGGTGGTCGCGGTGAGCGGGGTCGACACGGCGAGGTTCTGGTCGCTGCTGCGGCAACTGCCCGCGCCCGACGACGCGGAGTTCCTCTACGGCGCGGACGAGGCGGGCCGGCTGCGGACGGACAACCTGCGCCGCTACCTGGAGTTGATCGCCCGGAACCGGCCCGGCGTCATGCTGATCGGCGAGGCGCCCGGCTACCGCGGCCACACGATCAGCGGCATCTCGTTCACGAGCGTCCGCCAGCTCACCGCCCGGCCCGGGCCGATCACGGGGGACCCGGACGGCGACGGCTTCCGGGTGCCGCGGGACCCGGCGTTCGGCTGGGAGGCGTCCTCGGCGGTGGTGTGGGGCGCGATGGCCTCGTGGCGCGGGGCGCTGCCGCTGTTCTGGCCGATCTACCCGCACCACCCGCACGAGCCGGGGCGCCCGGAGAGCAACCGCACCCCGCGGGCGGCCGAGGTCGCCGCGGGCGCTCCGGTCGCGCTCGCCCTCGCCGAGGCGTTCGCGATCACCACCTTCGTCGCCGTCGGCCGCAAGGCCGAGGCCGCGCTCGCCCGCAACGGCGTGCCCGCGGTCGCCGTACGCCACCCCGCCCAGGGCGGCGCCCGCATCTTCGCCCGCCAACTCGCCGAGCTGAACGCCTCGTTGACCGGTCAGACGCGGTAAGCAGCAAGCCGTCCCGCCGCAGGTCGCCGCGCTCCTGGCCCGGCACGCCCCGCGGCCTGTTCGCGCGGCGCCCTGGACGCGCCCGGGCGGCATGAGGACGCGCCCGGACCGCGACGCCGACGTGGGCGGTTCGCCGTCCGGGCGCGGGGCCTCGAACTACCCGGTCAGGGCGTGTTGTTGGCCAGTGCCAGCAGTCGGGAGCTGTCGGCGCTGAACCGGTCGCGGTCCACCGCGCCCGAGATGCCGCTGATCGAACCGGAGTCGCTGTACTGCCAGAACGTCCAGAACGGGAAGCCGCTCGGGATGGTGGGGCTCGACCCGGTCGTCCAGTACGCCACGTTCAGCGGGCTCCTGGCGGACATGCCGGTCCAGCCGCCGGTGCAGCTGTTCCACCAGCTCGCGCTGGTGTAGATGACGACGTCGCGGCTCGTCTTCGCCTTGTAGGTGTTGTAGAAGTCGAGAATCCACGACTGCATCGAGGCCGCCGACAGGCCGTAGCAGCCGCCCTCCAGGTCCAGCATCCCGGGCAGCGTCAGGTTGTCCGCCGACCAGGCGCCGCCGTGGGTGGCGAAGTAGGTGGCCTGCGTCGCGCCGCTGGAGAGGTCCGGGTGCGCGAAGTGGTAGGCGCCCCGGATCACCTTGGCGTTGTAGGCGTTCAGGTAGTTGGCGCTGAAGTTCGGGTCGGTGTACGTGGTGCCCTCGGTGGCCTTGATGTAGGCGAACTGGATGCCCGCGGCCTTCACCGAGGACCAGTTGATCGACCCCTGGTAGTGCGAGACGTCGATCCCCTCGGGGTACGCCGCGGCCGGGGCCATGATGCCCTGGGCGTTGAGCTGGAGGTGCTGCGGGTCCGGCTTGAAGTCCTTGCTGTCCTGGACGTAGCCGACGCCCATGTAGCCGTGGCCGAGCGGGATGGTGCTGCCCGACGGCGCGGGCGCGGCGGCGGCCGGGCCCGTCGTCGACATCGTCGCGGCCAGCGCCAGGCCGGCGGTGAGGACGGCTGCCGTCATCAGTCTCCGCGGCACAGCCCGGGCGTTGCGGTTTCGGGAGAACAAGGCTTTCCTCCAGGCACGTTGGGGTGGGGGGAGCGTGCGGGTGCGTGGTGAGCTCGTGCTCGTCCGAGGAGCGGGTCTACTCGCGTAGCCCTGGCCTCACAGGTGACCGCGGGAGATCGCCGGTCGGGGTGGTGTGGTGCGGGTGAGGTGCTCGTGGTGAACGCGCCACGAGTGACGCATGAACGACCCTGTCGCGTAAAGGGGTTGGGGAAATCCTCTGTGGTCCAGTCCAGTTGGCCGGTCGCGGAGCTGCGGTGATGGGGCGCGGACGCCGGCAACTTTCAGCGGCGTGAAAGTCCGCTCGCACAGGCGTTTGCCGCGTGCTCACGTGACGGCAACTCCGCGGGCGCCGAACGGACGTGCGCCCGGCGCCGCTGCCCGGATCGCCCGGCGCCGCCGTCCGGATCGCCCGGCGCCGCCGGTCAGGCGAGCATGCGCAGAGCGTCCGCGGTGGCCGGGGAGAGCCGCGGACCCGACGGCTCGGCCAGCTCGGACAGCGGTATCCAGCGGGCCGCGCTGGTGGAGCCGTCCTGCTCGGTGACGGTGAGCGGGCCCGGCGCCAGGCGGACGAGGTGGAAGAGCCCGACCAGGTGCCAGCTCACGCCGAGCCGGTGCGCGGTGTACGTCCGGGCCTCCAGCAGGCGGGCGTCGAGCAGTTCGAGGCCGGTCTCCTCCCGCAGCTCCCGGGCGAGCGCCTCGGCCGGCTGCTCGCCGGGGTCGATGCCGCCGCCGGGCAGATGCCACGACCCGGACTCGAACACCGGTGAGGCGTCGGAGAGCCGGGTGAGCAGCAGTTGCCCGTCGGTGCGGGCGATGGCGTAGGCCGACACGCGGGTGCGTACGGGCTGCTCCGGCACGGCTTCCCTCCAGGGCGGCTCGGGACGACGGGACCCCCATTCGATCATGCGGCCGGCGTGCGCGCCGCGCGGGGGAGCCGGTACGGTCACGCCCGTGACGGAGCCGCTGCCCCACTTCCCCTACCACCCCGACCCCGTGGCGACCGGCTCGGTCGCCGCCGCGGACCGGACCTGCGTCTGCTGCGGGCGGGCCCGCGGGTACCTCTACCGCGGTCCGGTCCACGCCGAGGCCGACCTGGCCGGCCGGATCTGCCCCTGGTGCGTGGCGGACGGCAGCGCCGCGCGCCGGTACGACGCCCACTTCATCGGTGACCCGATCGGCGACGACGTGCCGCTGGAGGTCCTGCTGAGGGTGGACCGCCACACGCCCGGGTACAGCGCGTGGCAGGACCCCCGCTGGTACTTCCACTGCGGCGACGGTGCCGCGTTCCTCGGCGCGGTCGGCGCGGCCGAACTCGCCGCGTACCCGGACGCGTCGGCCTTCCTGCGCGGTGAGATCGCGAACTGGGGCTGGGCCGTCGAGGACATCGCGAGGTACCTCGCCGCGCTGGACCGCGACGGGCAGCCGACCGCGTACCTCTTCCGCTGCCGGGTGTGCGGCGTCCACCTCGCCCACTCCGATTTCACGTAGCGCGGGCGCCGGCGTCTTCGTCAGGTGAAGGAGGGCCAACGGTCGGTGGACCAGGCGTGCCAGGTGGGCCAGGGGGGAGGGGGAGGGTCGAGGTCGTGTCCGGTGAGCTCGGCGGGGGTGGGCTCCTGGAAGGCGGCCCGCCAGCGGAGGAGGTCCGCTTCGGTCATGGGGAAGGTCTCGTCCGGGGTGGTCGCCTGGCGGTGGGCGATCCGGGCGCGTTGGGTGTCGAGGTCCACCGGCGCGTACACGAGGTGGCAGGTGGCGCCCGCGGACCTCGCCAGCCAGCGGATCGCGGACCGCTCGTCGCGCGACCAGCAGCCGAAGTCCAGGATCACGTGGGTGCCCAGCCGCAGCGCCTGCAGGGCGAGGGAGAGCAGCCGTCCCTCCAGCACGTCGCGCTTGCCGCCCGCGTCGGACTCGCCGAAGAGCGGGATCATCCACTCGTCGGGCGTCAGCCGCAGCGCGCCGTGCTGTGCGGCCAGCTCCCGGGCCCGCGTGGTCTTGCCGGCTCCGGGCAGGCCGACGGTCAGGAACAACAGGGTCACACCGGGATCGTTCAGGGAGACCGGGGCGGAGGACAACTGCTTTCTCCGGGCGGGTACGGACTCGGGTACGGACTCGGGTGCGGGTTCAGGTGCGGGTTCAGGTGCGCGGGGGCGCCCCGGACCGGCCCGGAGCCGAGGCCGGGCGCGGCACGGCGGGGAGGAAACGGGAGAGCGGGGGCTCGGTGGCCAGGACGGCGCCCGCGGTGATGGTGAAGGTCAGGGTGACGCAGATCGCGATCAGCCAGGACAGGAGGGTGAAGACCGAGCCGAGCGGGCCGTAGGTGGCGAGGCTGCGGTTGAGCGCGATCGGCATGTAGACGCGGGCCGTGACCGAGAGAGCGGTCATCGCGGCGGCGGTGAGGACCGCCCCCGGCAGCAGCGGCAGCCAGGGCAGGCGGGCGCCGAGCAGGAGGTGCTGGGTCCACCACCAGACCGCGAGGTCGGCGAGGAAGATCAGCGGCACCCCGAGCCACGGCCCCGCGCCCAGCCCGTCGCGCAGCGGCCCTTGCAGGACGAGCACCGCCACCCAGGCCACGATCCAGGCGAACCAGCGCCACACCACCACCCGCGCCGCCGAGCGCGGCAGCAGCCAGGCGCGTTCGCAGACCCGGGCCATCGCCCGGCTGCTGGCGGTCGCGGCCAGCAGCGCGACCAGCGCACCGATCGCCCCGGTGGTCTGCCGCTCGGTGTCGGTGTCGGCGCTGTCCGGGCGGTAGAGCTGTTCGAGCTGGCGCTGGGCGCTTCCGTTCAGCCCGAAGAGGTCCTGCGCGGAGTCGACGATGTGGGTGCGGACGGACTGCGGGGTGAAGGCGGCCGCCACGAACATGAACGGCACGGCGGTGAGGAAGAGCTGCGCCGCCAGGCGGGTGGCCGCGTCCAGCAGGTTCACCGACAGCAGGCGCGCGGTCAGCTCGGTCAGTACGGGGAAGCGCTGCTCGGCCGCCCGGCGCGCGGCCAGCGTCCGCACCCGCAACGCCGACCAGCGCCCGCGCCGGCGTCCGCCCTCGCGCGCCCGCGCCCGCCGGGACCCGCCGCCCTTGCGGTCCGGCTCGCCCGGAGGCGGGGCCGTGGTGGCCATGGCTACCTCCGGCACGTGGGGGACGCACTGAGGGAATTATGCGATGAATGCGGTATTCACGCTGTTCGGGGCAGGCCGGAGCCGCGAGGAGAATCCACTAAGGTATTCTTAGTGCGCCGGGCGGATCGGCCCGGCGTACCGCTGGAACCGCGGAAACACCGAAACGCAGCACGCAGAAGGAGACGCGATGTCGAAGCTCGGGATCATTGTGGCGAGCACCAGGCCGGGACGGCTGGGTCTGCCGATCGCCCAGTGGTTCGAGGGGGAGGCGCGTACGCACGGCGGCTTCGACGAGATCGACCTGATCGACCTCGCCGAGATCGCGCTGCCCTTCATGAACGAGCCGAACCACCCGCGGCTCGGCCAGTACACCCACCAGCACACCCGCGACTGGAGCGCCCGGGTCGCCGGCGTGGACGCTCTGGTCTTCGTGATGCCGGAGTACAACTACGGCTACAACGCCGAGCTGAAGAACGCCATCGACTACCTGCACAACGAGTGGCTCTACAAGCCGGTCGGCTTCGTCAGCTACGGCGGGGTCTCCGCGGGCACCCGCGCGGTCCAGATGATCAAGCAGGTCGTGACGACCCTGAAGATGACGCCGGTCTTCGAGGGCGTCAGCATCCCCTTCGTCCGGCAGTTCATCGACGAGGAGGAGCAGGTCCAGCCGAACGAGACCATGCTCGCGTCGTCCAAGGCGATGCTGGACGAGCTGGTCAGGGTCGAGGCGGCGCTGCGCCCGCTGCGGCCCGCTCTGGCAGAATCCCGGCAGGGCGCGTAACACCGCACCGACAGCGCCGCGCGCGGGCCGCCCGCCCGCCCGCGGCGCGCACTACGGAGACGGGGGTCCCCGATGGCGTCCCAGGACCACGCGGCAGCGATCGAGATCCACCGGGTGTGCGAGCGGTTCCACGCCGCCATCGAGCTGATCGGGGGCCGGTGGACCGGCGCCATCCTGCGCGCCGTGTTCACCGGCCAGCACCGCTTCGCACACATCCGGGCGGCCGTGCCGGGGCTGAGCGACACCATGCTCGCCCAGCGGCTGCGCACCCTGGAGGAGCACGGCGTGCTCGAACGCCGGGCCGGGGCGAGCGGCCCGGCCCCGGTCGAGTACCACCTCACCGACAAGGGACGGGAGTTGGAGCCGGTGCTGGAGGCGGTCATCGCCTGGTCGCACCGCTGGATTCCGCTCCCGCCGGCTACCGCGCCCGATTCGCCGCCCGCGCCGGCCCCTTCGTCCGGGCCCGACTCGCCTTCCGCGCAGGCCCCTTCGCCCGCGGGGTGACCGCGCCCCTCGCACCGGCCCCGGCCTCGCCCCGCCGCTCGCTCCGGCCCCGGCCTCGCCCCGCCGCTCGCTCCGGCCCCGGCCTCGCCCCGCCGCTCGCTCCGGCCCCGCCCGGCTACGACGTGATCAGGTCGAACTCCTCCCACGGCCCGATCGCCGTGCGGTTCGCGATCAGCGGCGCCGCGCCCGCGTCCTCCGCCGTCACGTAGTCGCCGTCGGCCCGCGCCAGCAGGCTGACGCTGCCGTCGCCGTTGTGCACCAGCTGGAAGGTCTCCCATCCGCCGACCGCCGTACGGTTGGCGATCAGCGGGTCGGCGCCGGCGTCGTCCGCGGTCACGATCAGCCCGTTCGCGTGCGCGCGCAGCGCGATGTCGCCGCCGCCAAGGTCGAGTTCGTCGAACTGCTCCCACGTCCCGATCGCCGTGGCGCTCGCGATCAGCGGTGCCGCACCGGCGTTGGCGGCCGTGACGTAGTCGCCGTCGGCATGCGACCGCAGGCTCACCACGCCCGCGGACGGCTGGTTGCCGGAGCCGTCGAAGAGCGACAGGTCGACGGCGTCGGCGATGGCCTGCAACCCGGCCTCGTTCGGGTGGAGATGGTCGCCCGCGTCGTACGACGGCAGGTAGCGCTCCGGGTTCGCCGGGTCGTGGGTCGCGGCGTCCTGGTCGACCACGGCGTCGCACCCGCTGCCCGCGCCGCGGATGAAGGCGTTGACCGCGTCCCGGGAGTCCTCGCCGGCCTGCGACCAGCCGCCCGACCCCTGGAACGGGGTGAGCGTCGAGCACAGGAAGGAGATGCCGGCCTGGTGCGCGCGCGAGATGAGCTGCTGGAGCGCGGCGATCAACTGGTCGCCGGTGGGCGGGTTCGCCACCCCGACATCGTTGATCGGGTCGTCGGAGAAGATCACCCAGCGCACTCCGGGCTGGCCGACCACGTCCCGGTCGAAGCGGTTGAGCGCGCTCTGCCCGGCGCCGTCGCTGA
This sequence comes from Streptomyces sp. NPDC088194, assembly GCF_040702025.1. Classification (NCBI taxonomy): domain Bacteria; kingdom Bacillati; phylum Actinomycetota; class Actinomycetes; order Kitasatosporales; family Streptomycetaceae; genus Streptomyces; species Streptomyces sp. NPDC088194. The sequence goes on from NZ_JBFBIV010000056.1 coordinate 52,135, forward strand.
GCAGCTTGTTGCCGCTGATGCCCTGGTTGAGCACGCCGACCGTACGGCCGCTGCCCGACAGCCGCTGCGCGAGGTCGTTGGGCCAGCGGCGGTTGTCGTCCTGGGCCGAGGCCACCCCGTCGGTGATCGACGCGCCGAGCGTGACCACCGCGCCCGCGGCCGCGGAGTTCTGCACGTCCAGGTTGGTCAGGAACGCGTAACTGCCGCTCGTCGAGGCGCCGTTGAGCGTCGCGTCGGCGCTGACGTCGCCGCCCGCCAGGTAGTTGGTCTGGGTGCCCTGCTGGTGGTAGGTCGCCGAGCCGGTCGCGTTCGGCAGGTAGAAGCTGACCGCCACGTCCGACAGCGCGGACACCGTGAACGCCACCGAGTCGCTGACCGCCGTGCCGCCCGCCGGGATCGTCACCGTCGGCTGCCCGCCGAAGTCCACCACCCGATCCGTGCCGGTGTCCACCGACGAGCCCGAGGTGCGCCGCGCCACATGCACGTCGGAGACGGTCAGCGGCGCCGACCCGAAGGCGTTGGAGATCCGGATACGGGCCGCGCTGCCGCCGATGCTGGTGTGCACGATCTGCCGGAGCGTCTGCTGGCCGTACGACGGGCCGCCGCTCTGCGGGGACACCGACCAGCTCCCGGTCCAGCCTCCGGCGTCGGCGGCCGGAGCGGTCGTGCGCGCGGGGGCGGAGTGCGGTGCGGACCCGGATACGGGTGCGGATGCGGATGCGGATGCGGATGCGGATGCGGATGCGGATGCGGCTGCGGATGCGGCTGCGGGCTCGGATGCGGTCGGCGTCGCTGCCGACGCGCCGGAGGACAGCGCCGGGACGGACAACCCGGCGGCGAGCAGGACGGCCGTGAGGACCGCCGCTCGCCGGCGGGCCGGTACGCGTCGTTGCATGGGAACTCCTGAGGGGGGAGGGGCGGGCGGGATGCCTGCTCCGTGGAGGTGCGACGGCGGACGCCTGGACTGTAAGTCCGCGCCCTGGTCCACGCCAATCCCCTTGCGGGCGGCGAAAGTTCGGATGACTCGCGGACGGATGTCCCGTGTGGTGGCGAAATCCGGCCGACCGGTGCCCTGACATCGGATCTCTCGGCCGCCGAGGTGGTGTGGTGACTCCGGTCACCACTTCGGCCGCACGGCTGCCGCGGCGCCGCGATTTGCTACGGTTGAGGTGTTCGCCCCGACGAGCGCGCCGTACCGGGACCCTGCAAAGACGGCGCACCCCCGTAGTCACCAACCCGCGGAGGTGCCGTCATGGCATGGGTCCTGATCATTGTCGCCGGTCTGCTCGAGGTCGCCTGGTCGATCGGCATGAAGTACACCGACGGTTTCACCCGGCTCGGGCCGAGCCTGCTCACCGGGGCCGGCATCGTGGCGAGCATGCTGCTGCTCTCGCAGGCGGCGAAAACCCTTCCGATCGGCACCGCCTACGGCGTCTGGGTCGGCATCGGCGCGGCCGGCGCCGCGGTGGTCGGCATGCTGCTGCTCGGCGAGCCGATCTCGGCCGCGCGGATCTTCTTCGTCTGCCTGCTGGTCGCGTCGGTGGTCGGGCTGAAGGCCACCTCGGGCCACTGACCGGCGTCGCCTCGCCCACGGCCCGCCCGGCGCGTCCTCCGACGCCGCCCGCGGGCACGGACAGGGGCCCGGATGCGGACTTCCGCATCCGGGCCCCTGTGGCGCTACGGCGCTACGGCGCCGTCAGCTGCGACGGCTCCGCCTGACGCTGTGTCAGTGCGCGCGGCCGGTGCCGCGGCGGCGTACCACGAAGGTCACCGCACCACCGAGGGCGACCAGCACCACGGCGAGCGTGGCGAACAGCCCGGTGTTGCCGCTGCTGCCGGTGTGCGCGAGCGAACCGGTCGCGGACGGCGACGGGGAGTCGGTGTCACCGACGGCCGGCGCGCTGCTCGTGGCGGTGGCGGTGGCGCTCGCCGTGTCGCTCGGCGTGGCGGAGGAGGTGTCCGTCGGGCTGCCCGACGGCGTGCCGGTCGGGGTGTCCGTGGGGGTGCCGGTCGGCGTGTCCGTCGGCGTGGCGCTGTCCGAAGGGGACGGCGACACCGGGGGAGTGGTGGGCTCGGTGGTGGTGCAGTCCTTGCCACCGGTCGGCCCGTTCCACGAGGCGAGCAGGTCGGAGCCGATCACCGACCCGTTCGGGCCGTGTGGCGCCGGGCCGTGGCCCGCGCCGGTCTTGCCGTCGTACTCGGTGCTGCCCTTGTACAGGTCGATCTGCGCGAAGCAGCCCGTGGCGGGCGCGGACACGGTGAGCGTGCCCTTCTTGTGGCGCTGCACGGTCACCGTGGAGAAGTCGGTGAGCACCTGCTGGCCGGAGGACGCGAAGTCCGGGCCCTGCGCGAGGTAGACCGCGAGCGAGACCGTGCAGGTGCCGCCGTCGGCGGTCACGCCGATGCTGATCCTGCCGTCGCTCGACGGCTTGATCGAGGCCAGGCCCTTGCCGGGCGTCCACGTCTTGCCCTCGACGGTGAACACGCACTTGCCGTCAGGGGTGGGCGTGCCGCCCGGTCCCTTGTGCTGCGCCGGATACGTCGACTGCCCGCCGTGTGCGGACGCCGGTCCGGCACCCACTGCCGTGGCGGCCGCGACCGCGGTCGCGGCCACGGCTATCTGCCATGTTCTGGTGCGTCTTGACATGAGAAAGCACCCCTCCCTCGTGCTCGGCGACCCGTGGTCGCACACGAGGGAGATCTGCTCCGGCGTGCGCCGCACCGATGTGCGCGGGCGTCGTGCGCCGGGGAACGGAATACGCCGGGCAGCCCCGGACCCGGGATCATGACGCATCGTGTCGGTGTGACCGGAGGTATGTCAAGCCAGGTCATAACGGCGAACACACCCTCGTCCCACCGCGTTTCGCCCGTTCCCGGACCACCTCTGACACCACCGGACGCACTCACCCCGCGGTCCCCGGCCGCCTCCCCGGGGGAGGTCGCGCGTCCGGCGGGGAGGCGGTCGGGGGCAGGCGGTCGGGTCCGCTGGTCGGGTCCGGTGGTCCGGTGGCCGGTGGTCAGCTCGCCGCGCGGTAGGCCACGCCCGAGGAGTTGGGCACGGTGCCGTCGTACAGGCCGGTGGGGCTGGTCGCGGTGGACAGGGTGAACCAGGCGTAGCGCTCGACGAACGGCAGGCTGTCGAGCATGGCCGTGGAGGAGGTGACGAAGTCGGTCTGCTGCTGGGCGGTCGGGTAGCGCGGCGTGCTGCCGGAGAAGTCGGTGAGGGCGTACTCGGTGAGCCAGATCGGCTTGTGGTAGCGGTCGTACACCGCCTGGAGGTAGCCGCGCAGCTCGTCCGCGGCCGCCGACGAGAAGTCGCCGCCGTACCAGTGCAGCGGGATGAAGTCGACGCGGTAGCCGCGGGCCGCCGCGCCCGACATGAACTGGTCCAGCCAGCCGCCCGGGGTGTCGCCGCCGTACGCCACCGCCGGGGCGCCGAGCCGCAGCCCGGTCGCCTCCAACTGCGGCCACAGGTCGAGCGCCTGGTCGGGGGACATGGCCGCCTGGCCGGCCAGGTCGGGTTCGTTGAAGCCGAGCAGTTCGGTGCCCTGCTGGGCGGCCTGGGCGAGGGCGGTGGCGTTGACGTCGGCCGCACCCCAGATCATCGGCACGAACTCGGTGCCGGCCGGCCCCGTCACGGCGCCGGGCGTGGTGCTCCAGTCGTAGTACCAGCCGGCCCCGACGTCGGCGAGCGCCTGCGAGGCGCCGTCGACCGGGGTGACGCTCACGCCCTTGTGCGCGTCGGCGCCGGCCGCGGGGGTGCGGCCGAGCACGGTGAGCACGGCCAGTACGGCCAGGGCGACGACCACGGGCAGCAGGCGGGCGGGGACGCGGCCGAGGCTTCGCGAAGTGGTCACGGCGACGTCCTCTCAGTGGAAGGTGACGGTGAAGCCGCTGCATGACGTGCAGTCGCGCACCACCTTGTTGCCCGGGACGGTGTCGGCCTTCGACCAGGCGTAGGCCCAGGGGCAGTGCCCGCCGATCGCGTCGCTGTACGGGGTCTGCGCGTCGCGGTCGGGGTTGACGCACAGCGCGAGGCCGGTCCCCGCGTCGGTGGTCAGGTCGTCGGGCGGGCAGTACGGCAGCAGGTCGTCCGGGCAGCCCTCCGGGGCGCAGGCCCCGCCGTCCGGCGGCGGGGCGACACCGTCGGGGCTGATGGTGACCGGCACCGAGAAGGCGTTGACGTAGCTGACGTTGTACCAGGGCGCCAGGCTGTCGGACGGGTCGAAGTTGAACTCGGCGAGGCTGACCGGCTGTTCGCCGGCGGTGCAACTGCCCACCGAAGCACCGCAGTCACCGAGTACGCAGTGGAACGTGCTGCCGTCGGCTCCCGAACACCCCTCGCGGGCGAAGAACTTGCCGCGCCAGTGGCCGGCGCCGGTGTCCTCCGGGATGGCGACGGTGGCGGACTGGCCGGTGTCGAGCGTGGGCAGTCCGGTGAGCTGCGCGGAGCCGTCGGCGTTGACGTTGCTGCCGATCCAGATGGTCTGCCCGGTGTCGTTGACCAGGGTGACCGTGTGCTCGGTGACGGTTGGTGCGGCGGTGGCGGTGGCGGTGGCGGTGGCGGTGGCGGGTGCGGTCGTGCGATGCGGTGCCGTGGCGGCTGCGGCGGGGCCGCCGGCCGCGGCGGTGGCCGCGAGTACGCAGCTGACGAGGAGCAACAGGGCGGACAAGGCCGAACGCAGCCTCATACGGACCTCCGTGGGGGGAAGGACGTGGGCAAGGACGTCGGGAGGACATCGTTGCCATGGTCATGCCCGTCTGGTTCCCGGATGAAGCCCCGCTTGCCGCCGCGGGCGCTGTGCGCCGGGCGTACGGGGGTGGCGAGGGGGCGGCGGAGGGGGCGGCGCAGAGGGCGGGCGCCTTGGAGTCGCGAGCCGGGAGCGGGGGCCCGGGCGGGACGGGACTCGGGAGCCGAATTTGCTCAAGGCTGTTGATAAGTTAGGTTGAGTATATGGCCGACGAACCGGATGCCGGCGAGGTCGCCGCAGTCCTGCTGGCGAGCTTCAGCGTGCTGCTGCGACGGGTGCGACAAGTGCCCGCCGCCGGCGAACTCACCATGCCCGAGCGCAGCGCCCTGTCGCACCTGGAGCGCTCGGGCCCCACCACCTCCTCCGCGCTCGCCCGGGAGGTGCAGATCACCGCCCAGGCGATGGGGACGACGATCGGCGCCCTGCACACCCGCGGCCTGGTCGAACGCCGTCCGGACCCGGACGACGGCAGGCGCGCCGTGCTCACGGTCACCGACGCCGGCCGGCAGGCGCTGCGGGACAAGCGCAACGCGCGGACCGAACTCATCGCCCAGGCCCTGACCAGCGGTATGTTCACCCCCGCTGAGCTGGATCAGCTCGCAGCGGCCGCCGCGCTGCTGGAGCGACTGGCCCGGAACATCTGACGCCGACGGAAACCAGCCGACCTCCCCAGGAGAGACAGCCATGGCACAGACGACGCACCACCGCACGTCCGCACCCGGCGGCGGCGCCACCGCCGCCGTCGCGGCGGTCCGGATGATCGGGGCGGCACGATGACACTGCTCGGCGGGCTGCTGAAGAACCGCAGGGCGGGGGACGCGCACCTGGCGTGGCACCTGCCCAACCTGCAAGGCCCTGACGAACTGGCCCTGACCAGCCGGGACTTCGACGAGGGCGGCGCCATGGCGCTGGAGCACTGCGAGAAGCGCGTGGGCGGCGCCGACCTGTCCCCGCACCTGGCCTGGACCGCGCCGCCGGCCGGCACCGCCCAACTCCTCCTGGTCGTCGAGGACATCGACGTCCCCCTGGCCAAGCCCGCCGTGCACTGCGTCGCCCTCGTCGACCCGGCGGCGGGGCACCTGGACCCCGGCGCGCTCCGCGCACGGCAACCGGCCCCCGGAGTACAGGCGTTGCGCGGCACCGTCGGGCGCGGGTACCGCGGCCCCGGGCCCATCAAGGGCCATGGGCCGCACCGTTACGTCTTCCAGCTGTTCGCCCTCGCCGCTCCCGTCGGCGCCACCCCTGACGGCACGTCACCGGAGCGGGCCCGTCCCCGCACCCTCCTGCCCACCGTCGCCGGGCCCGTCCTCGGCCGCGGCCGGCTGACCGGCGTCTACGAGCGCTGACCCCCGGTCCGGGGACCCCGGACCCGTGGCCCTCGCGCGAGCCGCCGTGGGGGGGGGGGGGGGGGGGCGGCGCCCGCCGCGCGGGGGGGAGGGAGGGGGGGCAGCGCGGGGGGGCGGCGCC
>NZ_JBFBIV010000057.1:0-57396 GCF_040702025.1 Streptomyces sp. NPDC088194
GCTATCTTGATGCGGAGAGCCGATTCCAGGCCGGTGTACTTGCGGCTACCAATGACCTCATCTGAATGTGCGCGTACGCGCCATGGCGTCTCCGGCTGGAGGCGCAGGGCCGGGCATGGCTGCTGCCGCCGGCGCGGGCCGCCCTGATCGAGGCGGGCCGGCGTATCCGGGTGAGCATCCCGCGGCCGGTCACGACCGCGTCGGTCCTGTTCGACACCCGATTCACTCCGGCCCCGCCGGCGCCCTTGGCCGTGTTCGACCTCAACCCGCTGGCCCGCGCCCTGCTGACCGAGTGCCGCACGTGGGGCGAGTGCGACGAGCCCCTCACGGTGTACGCGGAGACGCTGTTCGCCGCGCTCGCCGCGGTGACCTGGCGGCTCGCCGAGCAGCCGAGCCCGGTCGCCGTTCCGGCGGGCCGATCACCGGAGCTTCGCCGGGCCCTCGAACTGACCGGGCGGCGGCTCGGCGGTGAGCTCCGTTTCGAGGACGTGGCAGACGAGGTCGGCCTCGCGCCGCGGTCGCTGGCGCGGCGCTTCGAGGAGGAGACCGGCATGACCTGGCGGGCGGTCCTGCGCCGGATGCGGGTCCTGAGCGCGATCGAGGAACTCGCCGCGGGTGACACCCCGGTGACCGAGATCGCATTCATGGTCGGATACACCTCGCTGTCGGCGTTCAACGCCGCATTCAGGGAGCTGACCGGCCGCACGCCGACGGGGTACCGGGCCAGCTTTCGGCCCTGACCGGACGAGGGTCTGTCGATCGAGCGGGAGTGGGAGCGGGAGCCGGGGCACGCCGGGCTCCCGCTCTTCGCGTCCGGCGAGCCGATGCGGCCGGGCGCCGCTCGTACGGCGGCATCGACCTCGGCGGTGTCGACCTCGGTGGTATCGACCTCGATGGGGGAGGCCCGGGTGGCCGCGCCGGGGGACGGGCGTCGCGGGGTGGCTGCCGATGCGGCCGGGCGCGGCCCCTGCTCGGTCAACTCGCTTGTGTGCGGGCCGAGTCGTGGGTTGCCGGCGGGCCGGGTCGCTGACCTGGGGAAATCGCGTTACCCTAATCGAACGAACGTGCGAACAAGGGTTTCGGCCGGGTCGGCCGGAGCGCGCTGAGAGGGGTGGAGTGATGGAGGTGCGCGGTGGTGGGCTTCGCCCATCTGCACGTCGCGTCCGGTTACTCGCCCCGGTACGGCGCCTCGCACCCCGAGCAACTGGTGGCGCGGGCGGCGGAGCGCGGGATGGACACCCTCGCGGTGACCGACCGGGACACCGTGACCGGCGTGGTGCGGTTCGCCCAGGCGTGCGCGGCGAGCGGGGTGCGCCCGGTGTTCGGCGTGGACGTGGCCGTGGAACCGCTGGTGCCGCCTGCCCCCGGGCGGCGCGGTCCGGCGCCGGCGCGCGGCGGCGCGCACGTGGTCGAGCCGGGGCTGCGGGTCGTGCTGCTGGCGCAGGACCGGGCCGGCTGGGCGCGGCTGTGCCGGCTGGTGTCGGCCGCGCACGCCGCCGTGCCGCGCGGCGGGAACCCGGTGGTGCCGTGGGAGGCGCTGCGTACGTACGGCGGGCCGGGGCTGGTCGTACTGCTGGGGCCGGTCTCGGAGCCGGTGCGGGCGCTGTCGGCGGGGCGGGAGGACATGGCGGTGCGGTTGCTGGGGCCGTGGCGGGAGGTGTTCGGGCCGGGGGTGCGGATGGAGGCGGTCTGGCACGGGCGGGGCGGTACGGGCCCGGGGTCGTTGCGGCTGGCCGCCCGTACGGTGGCGCTCGCCGACCGCACCGGGACCACCGCCGTCCTGACCAATGCGGTCCGGTACGCCGACCCGGGACAGCACCGGCTGGCCGATGTCCTGGACGCGGCGCGGCTGCTGCGGCCGATCGACCGGCGGCGGCTGGATTCGGGGGAGCGGTGGCTGAAGGACCCGGCCGCGATGTCCCACGCCGCGCGCGAGATCGCCCGGTGCGCGGGCGGCGACGGGCGGCGTGCCGAGCTGCTGCTGGCGGACACGGCCGCGACCGCGGACTCCTGCCGGATCGACCCGGTGGCGGACCTGGGCCTGGGCGTGGCGCACTTCCCCGAGGCGCGGGTGGTGGGCGCCGGCGACGGGCCGGGGGGCGCGGCGGCCGCGCTGCGGGAGCGGTGCGAGGCCGGCCTGGCCGACCGCGGCCTGGACCGCGACCACACGGCCCGGGCGCGGCTGGAGCAGGAACTGGAGGTCATCGGCCGGCTCGGCTACGACGCGTACTTCCTCGCGGTCGGCCAGGCCGTCGCCGACATCCGGGCCCTGGGCATCCGGGTGGCGGCCCGCGGCTCGGGCGCCGGTTCGCTGGTCTGCCACGCGCTGCGGATCGCCACCGCCAACCCGCTCCAGCACCGGCTGCTGTTCGAGCGGTTCCTGTCGGTACGGCGGGCCGGGCTGCCGGACATCGACATCGACGTGGAGAGCGCGCGACGGCTGGAGGCGTACGACGCGATCATCGACCGGTTCGGGACCGAGCGGGTCGCGGTCACCGCGATGCCCGAGACGTACCGGGCCCGGCACGCGCTTCGGGACACCGGTCTCGCCCTGGGCATCGCACCCGGCGAGGTGGACCGGATCGCGAAGTCGTTCCCGCACCTGAGGGCGGGTGACGTCACCGGCGCGCTCGCCGAGCTGCCCGAGTTGCGGGCGCTGGCGGCGCAGGCGGCGACGGGACGGTTCGGGCCGCTGTTCGAGCTGGCCGAGGGGCTGGACGCGCTGGTGCGGGGCATGGCGATGCACCCGTGCGGGGTCATCATCAGCGACGGCACCCTGCTGGACCGGCTGCCGGTGCAGCCCACCCCGGCCGACCGGTACCCGATGGTGCAGGCCGCCAAGGAGGAGGTGGAGGCGCTCGGGCTGATCAAGCTGGACGTGCTGGGGGTGCGGATGCAGTCCGCGATGGCGCACGCCGTGCAGGAGGTGGCGCGCGTCACGGGCGAGCACATCGACCTCGACGACGGCGCGCAGGTCCCGCTGGACGACTTCTTCGCCTTCAAGCTCATCCAGAACAGCGACACCCTCGGCATGTTCCAGCTCGAATCACCGGGCCAGCAGGACCTGTTGTCGCGTCTGCAACCGCGCGACCCGCAGGACGTCATCGCCGACATCTCGCTGTTCCGCCCCGGGCCGGTGGCCGGCGGGATGCCCGAGCGGTACATCGCCGCCCGCCACGGCGGCGATCCCGCCTACCCGCACCCGGACCTCGAACCGGTCCTGGCCGACACCTACGGCGTGACGATCTGGCACGAGCAGATCATCATGACGCTCGCGGTCATGACCGGCTGCGACTACGCGCTCGCCGAGATCGCCCGCCGCGCGCTGGCCGACCGGGCGCGGCTGCCGAAGCTCCGGACCTGGTTCCACCAGCGGGCCGCCGCCCGTGGCTACACCCAGCCCGTACGCGACACGGTCTGGCAGACCGTGGAGGCGTTCGGCGCGTACGGGTTCTGCCGCGCGCACGCCGTCGCCTTCGCCGTACCGGCCCTGCAGTCGGCGTGGCTGAAGGCCCACCATCCGGCCGCGCTGTACGCGGGGCTGCTGGAGCACGACCCGGGCATGTGGCCCAAACGCGTCATCGTGTCCGACGCCCGCCGGCATGACGTGCCGGTGCTGCCCGTCGACGTCAACCGCTCCCGGCTCCGGCACACCGTCGAGCCGGTCGAACCCGTCGAACCCGTCGAACCGGTCGAACCCGTCGAGCAAGGTGTACGGACCGCGCCCGTCGCTCCGGCCGGGCCGGGCCGCTTCGGCGTGCGGCTCGCGCTGAGCGCGGTACGCGGCATCACCGAAGCGGAGACCGAGCGGATCACGGCGGGCCAGCCGTACACCTCCCTGTCCGACTTCTGGCAGCGCGCCCGCCCGTCCCGGCCGCTGGCCGAACACCTCGCCGAGATCGGCGCGTTGGACGCTCTGCACGACGGGCGGCTGACCCGCAGGGACCTGCTGCTGCAGATCACCGAACTGCACCGCCAGACCCGCAACCGCACCACCAGCGACGGCCAGGTCCCGCTCACCGCCGATCCGGTGGGCGGCGCCGAACCCAGCGGGCTGCGCGAGATGACCGGTCGGGAAGCCCTCGGCGCGGAACTCCACGTCCTGGGCATCGACGTGTCCCAGCACCTCATGGAGTACCACCACCGGCTGCTGCGCGAGATCGGCGCCGTCGATGCCGCGCACCTCGCCCACGTACGGCCCGGCCGTCAGGTCCTGGTCGCCGGCGTCAAAGCCTCCACGCAGACCCCGCCCATCGCCTCGGGCAAGCGCATCATCTTCGCCACCCTCGAAGACGGCACCGGCCTGGTCGACCTCGCGTTCTTCGAGGACTCCCACGAAGCCTGCGCCCACACCGTCTTCCACTCCGCGCTGCTCCTGGTCCGCGGCACCGTCCAGGTCCGCGGCGGGCGCCGCACCATCGTCGGCACCATGGCCTGGGACCTGGACCACCTCGCCGCCACCCGTCGCGACCACGGCCCCAAGGCCGCCCTGGACCTCCTCGGCGCCGGTCCCCACCCCACACCGACCCCGCCCACCGGGCCCGCACCGGCCGGCGAAGCCGCCGACGGCCGGACGCTGACCAACGGCACCGCGGGCGCGCGCCTGCACCCCTACGCCGACCTCCAACCCGCCGGCACCCGCTCCGCCGACCTGCGCCGCCTCGGCCACCGCAGCCCCGGCAGCGCCGGATGACCCCCGACAGCGCCCGACGGCGCCCGATGACGACACCGCCCCGCCCCACGTACATCGTCCACCTGCACCTGCACGCCACCCTCACCGACGACCAGTACGCCGAGATCCTCGACGCCCTGGCCGGCATCACCCCGCGCCTCCAGCCCTTCCCGCCCGACGCCGCCCAGCTCGACATCACCGGAGCCCTGCGCTACTTCGGCAAGACCGCCGACGACATGGTCCACATGATCGCCATGCGGCTGGCGGGCCTCTTCGGCGTCCGGACCAGCGCCGGGCTCGCCCCCAACCGCATGCTCGCCGCCATGGCCGCGGCCGCCGGCCCACCCGGACACACCACCCGCGTCCCCCACGACCCCCAGGGCATCACCACCTGGCTGCACCCCCACCCGGTCACCGCCCTGCCCGGCATCGGCCGCGCCACCGCCGACACCCTGCACCGCTACGGCCTCACCACCATCGGTGACGTCGCCGACCTGCCCCCCGCCACCCTCCAACGCCTCCTCGGCGCCGCCCCCGCCCGCCTGCTCGCCGAACGCGCCCACGGCCACGACCCCCGCCCCGTCACCCCCCGACCCGCCGCCCTGCACCTGACCGCCCACCACCTCGCCGAACACGACACCCTCGACCCCGACCAGCACCGCCGCGCCGTCCTCCGCCTCACCGAAGAACTCGGCACCAGCCTGCGCGACGCCGCCCACACCACCGACCACCTCACCCTCACCCTCCGCTACGCCGACCGCTCCACCACCACCCGGACCCGCACCCTGCCCGAACCCACCGCCCACACCCCCGACCTCGCCACCGCCGCCCTGATCCTCCTGCACTCCCTCGGCCTGCAACGCGCCCGCGTCCGCGGCTACACCCTGCGCGCCGACCGGCTCCGCCCCGCCACCGACGCCCACCACCAGCTCTCCCTCGACGCCGCCGACCACCGCGCCCGAGCCGCCGAACAGGCCGCGGACCGCGCCCGCCACCGCTTCGGCCCGCACGCGGTCCGCCCCGCCGTCCTCGCCGACCCCGGACCCCGCCACCCCACAGGCGCCCCACCCCGGCCACGTCCCTGATGTCACAGGCGCGGGGGCTGTCTCGTCATGAGGGGTGAGAGTCGGCCGACGGAAGGAACGGGTGATCGTCATGCGGGTGTTCGTGGCGGGTGGGACCGGGGTGCTGGGGCGGCGGCTGGTGCCGCGACTGGTGGACCGCGGTCATGAGGTGACGGCCACGACCACGAGCGCGGCCAAGGTGGAGGCGCTGGAGCGGCTGGGCGCGACGGGTGTCGTCATGGACGGCCTGGACGCGGCCTCGGTCGGCCGGGCGGTGGCGGCCGCCCGGCCGGACGTGATCGTGCACCAGATGACCGGGATCTCCCTGGCGCACGCCGGCAAGGCCGACCTGAAGCACTTCGACCGGTGGGCGCTGCCCACCATCCGGCTGCGCACCGCGGGGACCGACCACCTGCTGGAGGCCGCCGAGGCGAACGGCGTCTCCCACGTGGTCGCCCAGGGCTACGCCAACTGGAACGGCCTTCGCGAGGGCGGCTGGGTCAAGACCGAGGCCGACCCGTTGGACCTGTACGAGGGGACCGCGGCGCACACGTCGATGGCGGCGCTGCGCCATGTCGAGACCGCGGTCGGCGCGGCCGGCGGCGCGGTCCTGCGGTACGGCGCGTTCTACGGGCCGGGCGCCACCGACGACCAGATCGAGCTGGTGCGCAAGCGGCAGTTCCCGCTGGTCGGCTCGGGCGGCGGATACGCCTCGTGGGTGCACCTGGACGACGCGGCGAGCGCCACCGTGCTGGCCGTGGAGCAGAAGGCGGCGGGCGTGTTCAACATCGTCGACGACGAACCGGCCCCGGCCGCCGAGTGGTTGCCGCACCTGGCGGCGTGCGCGGGGGCGAAGAAGCCGCTGCGGATTCCCGTCTGGCTGGCCCGGTTGCTGGCCGGTGAGGTGGTGGTGGCGATGATGACCGAGGGGCGCGGCTTCTCCAACGCCAAGGCCAAGCGGGAGCTGGGCTGGCAGCCGGAGCATCCGTCGTGGCGGCAGGGCTTCGCGGAGTCGACGGCGTGACGCGGGCGGAGGACTTCGAGGAACTGCGGCCGCTGCTCTTCTCGATCGCCTACCGGATCACCGGCAGCGTGAGCGAGGCCGAGGACGCGGTGCAGGAGACCTGGCTGCGCTACGAACTCTCCCCGACCCGGCCCGCGTCGGTCCGGTCGTTCCTGTCGGCCGTGGTCACCCGGGTGGCGATCGACGTGCTGCGCTCGGCCCGCGTCCGGCGGGAGGAGTACGTCGGGCCGTGGTTCCCCGAGCCGCTGCTCGCCGACCCGTACCAGGACCCGGAGCGCTCGGCGGAGCTGGCCGACTCGGTGTCGATGGCGGCCCTGTTGCTGCTGGAGCGGCTCAGCCCGCTGGAGCGCGCGGTGTTCGTGCTGCGGGAGGTGTTCGCCTTCGACTTCCCGGAGATCGCCTCGGCCGTGGGCCGGTCGGAGGCGGCGTGCCGCCAGCTCGCGGTGCGGGCGCGCGGTCACATGGACGACGGTCGGCCCCGGTTCGAGGCCGACCGCAAGGAGCGCGAGGAACTCGCCGCCCGCTTCTTCGACGCGCTGCGCGAAGGCGACCTCGACGGCCTTCGGGAACTGCTGGCCGCCGACGTCCGGATGGTCGGCGACGGCGGCGGCAAGGCACCGCAGTGGGCGCCGGAGTTCTTCGGCGCGGAGAAGGTGGGCCGGCTGCTCGCCTCGCTCCTGCCGCCGTTCGCCCGGATCGGCGGTGCGATGCAGCGGCAGGAGGTGAACGGGCAGCCGGGCGCGGTCCTGCGCGACCGCGACGGCAAGGTGGTCAACATCCTCGTGCTGGAGATCGTCGAGCGGCGGGTCCGGACGATCCGTGCCGTGATCAACCCCGACAAGCTCGGGCACATGGGCCCGGTGGCCGACGCGTGGGAGGTGCTGCGCGAGACCCTGCGGGCGGGCCGGGACCCGGACTGACCCGCCTGCCGTCAGACGATGTCGTCCAGCGGGCGCAGCTCGTCCGCGTACGACACCGACGTGCGCCGCAGGATTCCGGTGCGGCTGACGGCGTACTGGCCCATCCGCCACAGCGGCGGCGAGTACGCGTGGATCGACACGCTTCCGGCGTCCCGGCCGGTGAGGCGGTGGATGTGGTCCGGGCCGAAGCAGTAGACCTGGCCGGCCGGGACGGGGGTGGCCAGGCTCGGCATGCCCACCGCGAGGTTGTGCTCGACCAGGGTGCCCTGGGTCACGGCGACCGCGCCGGAGGATATGTCGTGGTCGTGCCAGCCGGTGTCGTTGCTCGGCGTCCAGCACAGCACCCAGACGTCCACGTGGGCGTCGCGGTGCAGCGAGACGTAGTGGCGGCGGTCGTCGGCGAAGAGCACGTGGCGGCGCCAGAGCGAGGGGTCCGCGGCGACGGAGCAGGCGAGTTCGAGCAGCTCGCGCTTGTCGAGGTCGCGTCCGGGCAGCGCGTCGAGGCTGAGGGAGGACGGCACGCCGAGCCAGGGCTCGGCGCGCTGCACCGGAGCGGTGTCGTGGTCCTCGGGCGGCAGGGACGACGGCGGAGCGGTCACGGGCTGATCCCTTCGAGTAGGTGGAGCGGATTGCCGACGCGGACGGCGAACCGCGCCGCCGCGCCCAGATGGGGGTCGGTCGGGGTCGCGTACGGGCGGTCGCTGCCCAGCACGAGGGCGTCGACGCCCAGCACGCGCACCACGGCGTCCAGCGCCTGCCGGCCGTAGGAGGAGGTGTCCACGAACACGCCCGGGTCGAGCCGCAACGGGCCGCCGCCGCGCATGGCCGCCCGCTCGTGGTGGACCGGGGCGAGCCCGGCCGCCGCGGCGAAGCAGATCCGCAGCCGCGGCAGCAGGGCGCGCCCGGCGGTCTGCCAGGCCCACCACGCCGCCTGGAGCTGGCCGGTGTAGCCGACCACGGCCGGCCACCAGGCGGGCAACCGCTCGGCCGACGGCGGCTGCGGCCCCGGGTGGACCAGCACGGGTCTGCCCGCCGCCTCGGCCACCGCGAGCACCGGCGCCAGCCGCTCCAGCGCCTGCGGGGTGGCCATCGCGACCGCCGGGACCTGGAGGCCGACCAGACCGCGGGGCGCCGCACCGGGGTTCAGGAGCAGGGCCAGCGACTCCGGTTCCGGCGAGGTCAGTTGGGCCGACGCCCAGCCCTCGAACGGTGCCGGCAGCGCGAGCACGCCCGCGTGCCAGGCGTCCAGCAGCGGCGCCGCCTCGTCGGGCGGCAGCAGTTCGATGCCCAGCGGGCTGGACAGGGATACGGCGATGCGGCGCAGATCCGGGTCGAGGCGTGCGCGCAGCGCCGGGTCGTGGTCCTCGGGCCGCACCTCGTAGGGCGGCTCACCGGCCAGATGCAGGGTCCAGCCGTCGAGCCGCGGCGGCCGGGTGCGGGCGCGCAGCCGCTCGATGAGAGCGGCGGGCCACAGGTGCTGGTGGACATCGGTGGGGACAGCGGGGGCGGTGGTGCCGTCGGCGATGTGACCGTAGTCGGACATACCCTCCTCACGTGTACTGATGCGCTTCAGTTAAGCGCTTCAGTGAAGCGCTTAAACCCGGCCGCCGTCAAGGGCGCCCCTACACTGTCCCCGTGCCGCAACGACCAGCGAGGGTCACCCAGCGCGATCTCGCCGAGGAGACCGGGCTCTCCACCGCCACGGTGTCCTACGCGCTGCGCGGGATGCAGGTGCCCCCGGAGACGCAGCAGCGGGTGCGCGAGGCGGCCGAACGGCTCGGCTACCAGGCCGACCCCATCGCCCGCGCCCTCGCCTCCGGCCGCACCGGCTACATCGGCGTGCTCTGCCGCTCCCTCACCGACGTGTGGCAGCAGGCCACGGCCGCCGCGCTCGGCCGGCGGCTGCTCGGCGACGGCCGGCACGCGCTGATCGTGGACGCCTCCAACGACCCGGTCCTGGAGGCCACCCTCGCCTCCCAACTCGCCGACCAGCGGGTGGACGCGCTCATCGTGCTGCCGGTGGACCCCGCCGCCGCGCACTGGGCCGCGGTCGCCGAGCGGACCGTGCTGATCTCCATCGGCGACGGGCTGCCGGGCGGCGCGGCCCATGCCGAGGTCGTCTTCGACAACGAGGCCGGGATCACCGACGCGCTGCACGGCCTGGCCGCCGCCGGCCACCGCAGGATCGCGGTCATGACGCCCGGCGGCATGACCACGCCGGACCGCCCCGCCGAGACGGTCGCCGAGCAGGTGGCCCGCCGGCTCGGCCTGCACGTCACGCTGCACCGCTCGCCGCACGACCTGGACGGCGCCGCCGCGATCGCCCGCGCGGTGCTCACCGGGCAGGACCCGCCGACCGCGTTCCTGTGCATGGCCGACTCGATGGCGTACGGCGTGTACGCGGGCGCCCGCGAGCTGGGCATGGAGGTGCCCGGCGATGTCTCCGTGGTCGGCTACGACGACCACCCGCTGTCCCGCCTGCTGACACCGCCGCTGTCCACCTACCGGTGGCCGGTGGAACTCCTGGTGGACCTGGTGGTGGAGCGCACGGTCAAGGCGATCACCTCGGGCCGGCGCAGCCGGCGCCGGGTGCTGCCGCCGGTCGCCCAGCCGCGCGGCTCGGTCGGCCCGCCCAACTCGCCCCGGGCCGAGCCGAAGTGACGGTGCCGCGGCGACCGCGGCGGTGCGGCGCTCCCGAATTCGCCGCGCCCTCGGACCTGCGCCGGCCCTGACGACGGCTCAGGGCCCGCCCCGCGCCCCCCGGGCGGGGGAGTGCGGGACGGGCCCTCGCGCTGCCTCGCGCTGCCACGTGCTGCTCGGCCGGCTCGGCCGGACCGGCCGGCCGCCCGACCCGTCAGCTCACCCGGCCGGCACCGTGACCGTCGCCGTCCCGGTCACCCCGCCCGCCGTGACGCTGATCCGCGCCGTACCCGGAGCCCGTCCGGTCACCTCGCCGGTGGCCGCGTCGACGGTCGCGACGCGCGGGTCGGAGCTGGTCCAGCGGCGGGAGACCGGGTCCCGCACCGGTACCTGAAGTGCCGTCAGGTCGTCGCCCGCGATGGACGTGCCGGTCGCCGTCAACCGCTCCTTCCCGCCGCGCGCCAGCGACGGCGCGGGCGCGGTCACCGCGACCGAGGCGAGCAGCGGCTGCACCGCGAACTGCACGGTGCCGTCGGGCAGGATGTGGAACAGGCCGTAGTTGAAGAACCCGCCCTGGTCGGGGGTGGCGTACGGCGGCGTGCCCAGGTCGGCGACCACGAAGTTCGGGATGCCGCCGGGCGCGTCGGTGCCGTCCGGCTCGCGCAGGTCCTCGGCGAAGCCGCGCGCGTGCCCGAACATCATGAGCACGTGCACCCCGGGATGGGTGCGCTGGTACCGCTGCACCAGCGCCTCGTACATCCGCGCCTCCCACCGGTCGGTGAACTGGCTGTCCGCGCGCGGGTGCGGGTCGTACGCGGGCGTGTGGGTGATCACGACCGCGACCTTCCTGGTGTTCGCGCTGAGCTGCCCGGCCAGCCACAGGTACTGCGACTCGCCCTCGTCCGGCACCTGGAAGGCGTCCGACGCGGTGATGCCGATGTGCCCGCTGTCGGTCACGATCATCCGCGCCGCGCCCGCGTCGTAGGCGTAGTGCGTCGGCCCGAAGACGCTGGTGAAGTCGCCGTTCTCCGGGGCGGCGCCCTGGGTGATCTCGTGGTTGCCGACCGCGTCCCGGTACGGCACGCCGAGGCCGTCCATCAGGGTGCGCAGGTTCGTCAGGTCACCGGTCGTCCCGTTGTCGGACATGTCGCCGAGCGCCTGCACCTGTTGCGGGCGGGCGGCGGGCGGCAGTGCGCCGAACACGCCGGGCAGCGACTTCAGGGCAACCGTGCCGGTCGCGCCCGGCGTGGCCGCCGTGGTGTGAGCGTCGTCGAACGCGGCGACGGTGGTGCCGCCGGGCCGGAAGGAGGACGCGTCGGTGAACCGGAGCCAGGACGGGTTCTTCGGGATCGCGGTGTACGTCGCGGGCTGGGGCGGGCGCGGCGAGTACAGCGCCTCCAGGTCCGCGAGGTGGATGTCGCCGGTGAGGTCGGGGCCCGGCTTGATGGTCACCAGGCCCAGGTAGTTGATCCGCAGCGGGTACTGCAGGCCCGCCGGCAGTTTCGCGACGACGTACTGCCAGCCGTCGAAGGTGATGCCGGTCGGGTAGAAGCTGGTCGGCTGGTCACCGGCCTGCCAGATGCCGACGTTGAGGGTCACGATGCCCGGCGCGAGCCCGTCGCCCGGCCGCGAGGCGAGGTCGGCGTTGCCCTTCACCCACACGCCGAGCCCGATCGGCGCCTGGTCGCCGCCCAGCAGCGGGATCTGCTCGCTGTCCGGGTCGTTGAGGTAGACGCTCAGGTCGTAGGTGCCGGTCTGGTTCGGGTAGGTGTAGTGCACGTCCATCGAGCCGGTGTCCCCGGATCTGGCCGTGGTCGACGGGTCCGGCGCGATGCTGCCGTTGGTGGTGGAGTGCGGGCCCGGACTGGGCACCTTGCGCGGGTAGACGTTCATGTAGTCGCTGGTCACCGACCACTTCGACAGGTCCGTCAGCGGGTCCACCGGGACCGTGGTGGAGCCGACGGCCAGCGACACGGTGGCCTTGGCGCCGCCCGCGGCGGCCGTCACCGTGACCATGCCGGTGCCGGTGGCCGCGGCGGTGAACGTGCCGTCGGCGCCGACCGTTCCCAACTCCGGCTTGTCCACGGACCACTTCACCGCGGACGGCGGCAGGCTGACCGTGGCGCCGCCGCTCGCGGTCGCGGTCACCGAGAGCGCCTGGGTCGCGCCGTTGCCGAGATCGGCCTGCGAGGGGGTGGCGGTGAGCGTGCGCACCCCGGTCACCACCGACAGCGGGACGGTGGCGGACGCGTGGCCGGACCGGACGCGCAGGGTGCCGTGGCCGGGCCGGCCGGCGAAGGTCAGCGTGGTGCCGTGCACTGCGGCGAGCCCCGGCGGGCTGACGCTCAGCGTGACCGGGTCCGCCGCCGGGTTGTCCGCCCGGTCCAGGGCGTAGGCCGGCACGTCGACCGAGGTGCCGGCCAGCGCGGTCAGCGGCTTGCCGTCGTTCGCCACCGCGCGGGTCGCGGCGCCGGGCGCCGCCTGCCGGCTGTAGAGGAACAGGCCGTTGGCGACCGGCCGTTCGTGCCCGTCCGACGGCGTGTTGAGCACCGACGCCTGGGTCTGCCCCGGCAGCCGGCCCACCATCTGGGTCGAGCCGCCGCCGTCGAACAGGATCGCGTCGTACGCGCCGTGCTCCAGCATCCAGCCCGCCAGCTGCGGCCGGGTCAGCCCCTGCGCGACGCCCTCGGCCTGGTGGCCGTCGAAGGCCGCGAAGACCGCGTGCCTGCCGTCCTTGGTCACGCCGACCGCGGTCACCGGGTTGTCGATGTTGTTGTCGCCGCCGCCCTGCAACGGCACCGCGCGCTGCCCGTCCTTGACCAGGATCGCGCCTCCGCTGAGCGCCTGGACGACATCGCTGTCCGGCCCCAGGTGGTCGGTGGTGGAGACCTGGTCGCCGGCGTGCACGTGTGCGGCCAGCCAGTCGCCGTACCCGGCCGAGCCGACCAGGTCCTCCTGGCCGTCGGCCAGTTGCGGCAGGTCGGTGACGCCGGTGCGCACCGAGTCCACGGTCAGCGCGGCCCCGTCGGCGCCCAGGTGCCCGGTGACCACCGTGGCCGCCGCGATGGAGGTCGGCCCCAGGTCGGCGGTGACCCGCAGCAGCGCGCCCGCGCCGAGGTCGTCCACCGCGTTGACGCCGGTCAGCGTGGTGCTCGCCGCGTTCGTCAGGTCCGTCAGGGTGCCGGTGTACGTCTCCGTGCCGATGCCGATGGTCCCGTCGCGGTGCACCACGAAGTCCGCCGGCCGGCTCGGCTCGGGGCTCTTCAGCAGCCGCCCGTCGCGCACCACCATGCCCTCGGGCCGCCCGCTGGCGTTGATCTCGAAGAAGTCGCCGTTGATCCCCGCGACCGCGCCGGTGCGGTGCGCCATCGAGGAGGGCACCTCGTCGGCCGGGTCGGTGAGGCGGTCGTGCGACTCCACGACGCCGAGTTTCACGTTCCGGTCGGTCAGGGACACGTCGAGGACCTGCGCGCGCTGCGCCCCGCCCACGGTCTGCAGCGTGTCGGAGTAGTTGCTGACGCCGTGGGTCAGGGTGCGCGGCGTGGTCGTCTTCTCGTCGACCACCAGCGGCCACTGGTCGGGGGTGGTCGGCAGCCAGGACGACCGGGAACCGGTCGCCGGGCGGTCGGGTGCGGCGCTCGCCGGTGTGCCGCCGGCCGCCAGCAGCGCGGCGCAGACGGCGGTCGCCACGAGTACGGCCGGCGCCCGGGCCGGGAGCCGCAGGCGGCTTGGGCGGCTTGGGTGACGTGGGTGAGGTGGGCGGGTGACGAACTGGGCCATGGGTCCTCCGGCCGGTCCTGCCGCCGGCGCACCGGACCGGGGCGGCCCGGCCGTCCCGGCCGTCGCGGCCTGTCGTACGGGAACGGTGCGGTGGTGCGCCATGCGGGGTGTACAGCTCCGAACCACCGTCGGCCGTCGACGAGTTGACGAGCTGCCGCGCAGCAGGAGCCGGAGCCCGCCGCAGCCGGCGAACCCGGGCACATTATGGCCCGGCGAACGCAAAGATTGTCGGTCCACGGCCAATGATGCGGAAGTCAGGGCGGCCGAACACCGGTAATGAGCGCAAATCTTCCTGTTTGACGAGCCGTCGGCGCCCGGCGCGTCGCCGCGGGCGTGTGCCGCCGGACCGGCGGGGGCGCGGGCTGCGGGCGGGGGCCTTCCAGGGGGTTCGCCCGGAGAATCGGAGTGCGGCCGAGTGGCGCGGGCGGGCAACATGACGGGGTGCCGGACCTGCTGTGGGACGACGTCAGGAACCTCTTCGACCCCGACCTGATGGGGGCTCTGCCGGATGTGAGCGTGGCAGGCGCCTCGGACGGGGACTGGCAGGCGGTGTTCGACCTGGTCCGGTCGAGCGGATGGGCGTGGGAGTACTCCGCGGGTGGCGTGGTCGGGCCGCTGCCGTCCGCCGCCGAGGTGCTGTCGCGGCCCGCCGACGCGGAGACCGTCGATCTGCGGGTCCGGCCGGTCCCCGAGGTGCTGGTGGTCTTCCGCCCGATGTCGGCCGAGGACGTCGACTTCGACGTCGACCTTCGCGAACTGCGGGGCCAGGAAGGCGTGGACGTCCTGTGCGCGTTCATCGCCGCCGTGGGCCGCAGGCTGGGCAAGCCGGTGGTCATGACGGCCGAGGGCGACCGCGCGAACCCGGTGCTCGGGTTCGATCCCGCGGTCGGCCGCGTGGTGCTGATGGCGGACCCGCGGCTCGGCTGACCGCCTCGGCCGGCCGGGACCCGTACCGATCCAGTGCCATTTGGCTGCCGGGCCCACCGCCGGCGCGGCTGCGCCGGCCGCGGTGGCGCGGTGAAGGTTTCGCCCCGGCCGCGGGCGTCGCCGCAGCTCCGGACCGGCGCCTGTGGCGTAGGCCATTGGCGGTGGACGGCGCCCCTTCCACCGCGTGGTGGGCGGGGCGTACGGTCCGAGGCATGTCATGGACGCGGCAATAACGTCCACGCGACAACGTCCACCCCTTCACGCACGGGAAGAGGCCCCCCATGGACGCACCACGCAGCCGGCCCGTCCGCCGCCGTACGGTCCTGACCGCCGCGGGCGCCGTCGCGGCCTCCGTCACCGCCGCGCGCGCCTCGGCCGCCGAGCGGCCCCGTACCGGACCCGCCGCGCTGACCGCCCGCCAGACCGCGGGCCAGCGGGTCATCTACTCCTACCCCGGGCTCACCGTGCCCTCCGCGCTGCTGACGACGATCAGCGCGGGCGAGGCGGCCGGTGTCATCTTCTTCGGCGAGAACATCTCCAGCGAGAGCCAGATCACCTCGGTGATCAAGCAGTTGGTGCAGGCCAACGCGTCCAGCCCGGTGCGGGCGCCGCTGCTGCTGATGACCGACCAGGAGGGCGGCGAGGTGCGCCGGCTGCCCGGCGCGCCCACGCTGTCGGAGAAGCAGGTCGGCGAGGCGTCGCAGCCGCAGACCGCCGCCGCCCAGGCCGGCACCGGCGCCGGCCAGAACCTCGGCGGCGTCGGGATGAACGTCAACCTCGCCCCCGTGCTCGACGTCTACTACACGGCGGGCAACTTCATCGACGAGTACCAGCGCTCCTTCAGCAACGCCCCGAGCACCGTCTCCAGCCTCGGCCAGGCGTTCATCACCGCCCAGCAGGGCACCGGGGTCGCCGCCACCGCCAAGCACTTCCCCGGCCTCGGTGCCGCCACCGCCTCGCAGGACACCGACGCGGGCCCGGTCACGCTCACCCAGAGCCTGTCGAAGCTGCGGAGCGTCGACGAAGCCCCGTACCAGGCGGCGATCGCCGCGGGCGTCCAACTGGTCATGGTCTCCTGGGCCGTCTACCCCGCGCTCGACGCGTCCGCGCCGGCCGGCCTGTCCGCCACCGTCGTGCAGCAGGAACTGCGCGGCCGGCTCGGCTACACCGGCGTGACGGTCACCGACGCCCTGGAGGCCGGCGCGATCAGCTCCTCCTACAGCACCGCGCAGCGCGCCGTCCTCGCGGCCGGCGCCGGCATGGACCTGCTGCTGTGCTCGGCCCGCGCCACCTCCCAGGGCGACGCCGCCGCGCAGGCCCTCGCCGCCGCCTACACCAGCGGCCAGCTCCCGGCCGCCGACTTCGACGCGGCGGTCCAGCGCGTCACCGCGCTGCGCACGTCCCTGTCCTGAACCCGGTCGCGTGGCGGCCCCTTCGGGGTCCGGCACGAGCGAGGCGGCGACCCGCCGTGGAACCGCTGCTGTTCCGGCTGCCGGCCGCCTTCTGGCGCGTCCCCTGCGTCGGCGCCCGCTTCCCGGGGCCGGCGGCCGCGGCCGACCGGCCCGGCTCGCGCCGACCACCGGTTGTTCGCCTACGCGGTGCGCGGCCACGTCGGCCCCGCCCCGCCCGCGCTGCGCTCCGCCGAGCTGTGGGACGGCGTACGGACCACCCGTGCGGGTCCCGGTCGCCCGCCCCCTCGACCTGCTCCTCTTCAACGCCGTGGCCGACGCGTACGGCGCCCGCCTCGGCGTCGGGACCGATGACGGCCGGCTCCTCCACCTCTGCGCCGAGGCCGGACTGCCCGCCGTGTGGAGCCCGGCCGACTTCGCCGCGCGCGAGCGCTACCGATGCCCGGCCGGCGTCAAGCGGGTCCTACCGGCCGGCGGGCGCGGAAGCGGACCCGGCTGCCGCGGGCGTCCTGCCGCACCTCCACGTCGGTGAACCCGGCGGCGGCGAGCCGGGCCGGCAGCAGGTCGGGGACCAGCGTGTTCATGGTGTCGCCGATGTGCAACAGCCGGAAGCGCAGGCCGAGTTGGCTGTCGCTGCCGGCGAACACCCCGCCGGGCCGCAGTACCCGGAGGGACTCGGCGAAGATCCGGTCCTGGAGCGCCGGGGTCGGCACGTGGTGCAGCATCGTGAAGCAGACCACCGCCGAGAACGTCCGGTCCGGCAGCGGCAACTCCGACGCGTCGGCGTGCACGATCCGCGCCCGCTCGCCGTAGTCCCGCTCCAGCAGCCGCGCGGTGGAGTCGTCGATCTCGACCGCCGTCAGGCGGGGCACGCGCTCCACCAGCACCCGCAGGTTGGCCCCGTAGCCGGGCCCCAGCTCCAGCACGTCGGTGCCCAACTCGACGTCCTCCAGGGCCCAGGGCAGGATCTGCTCCTCGGTGGTCCGGGCCCACTTCCGCGAACTGCACAGTCTCCGGTGCGCTGCGTTCATCGGCATACCCCGACGGTAGACCGGCCCCCCGCCGTCCTGCTGCCTGCGACCCGCCAATCCATGCCGCGAACTGGACAGTCCGACACCGCCCGCGATCCGCGGCCTCGGACATCCGGTACGCGGCGCGCGGTACGCATGACGCGGCATCCGGCAGAGGGCATCCGGCGCGCCGTGTTCGCTGTTCGCGGACGAGTCCGGGTGCGCCGGCGGCGCGCGCCATCATGGTCCGATGAGCGACGACACGGCGGTCCGCCGCCTCGACCTCGGCTACATCGTCCGGCCCGCCGTCGAGACCGGCGGCACGCAGCCGCGGGTCGAACCCGTGCTCGCGTACCTGGTCCGGCACGAGGCGGGGCTGCTGCTGTTCGACACCGGTATCGGTGCCGCCGACCCCGAGACCGAGGCCCATTACCGGCCCCGGCGGCGGGAGTTGGCGGACGCGCTCGCGGACGCGGGGGTCCGCCTCGCGGACATCGCGCTGGTCGCCAACTGCCACCTGCACTTCGACCACTGCGGCGGCAACCGGCTGCTGGGCGGCACCCCGGTCCTCGTGCAGCGGACGGAGCTGGCCGCCGCCCGCCAGGAGGGCTACACCTTCGGCGAGCTGGTCGACTTCCCCGGCGCCCGCTACGAGGAGTTCACCGGCGAGGCCGAGATCTGGCCCGGGGTGCGGATCGTGCCGACTCCCGGCCACACCGAGGGGCACCAGTCCCTGGTGGTCCAGCGCCGCGACGGCACCGTGATCCTGGCCGGCCAGGCCCACGACTTCGCCACGGACTTCACCGCCGACCACCTGGCCCGGCAGGCCGGACTCGACGGTGTGGAAGCGCCGTTGCCCGGTTATCGCCCCTGGCTGGACCGGCTCGCCGACTTCGACCCGCGCCGGGTGCTGTTCGCGCACGACTGCGCGGTGTGGGAACCGGGACGCACCCCGGGCGACATCACCCGCTGACCGCGGCGGGGTGCCCGCCCGGCGGTTCCTCCGCTCACGGCGACCCCGGCCCGTCCTTCTCGGCACCCGGCTCCCGCGGCCCCCGCGCCGTACCGCCCGAGGAGCCGCCGCCCGGTGTCGTACGGCCCGGAGCCGTATCGCCGCCCGACCCCACGCCGCCCGGCGTTGTACCGCCCGAAGCCGTATCACCGCCCGCGTCGCCGCCCTGCGCGTCGTCGCCCGAGCCCGGGCCGTCCGCGCCCCCGCCGTCCGGGGGCGTGCCGGCGGCGTCGCCCTCGTCGACCTCCTGGACGCCGCGCTGGAGCCCCAGCCACGCCGCGAGCGCCGCCGCGGCCATGATCCCGGCCATCACGTAGAAGACCGTCCTGGTGGAGTACGCGAAGTCGAGGCGGACGAAGTGCGGGATGGTCGAGTTGCCCTGGGTGGAGCGGTGGGCCTGGGAGAGGTGGTGCGCCTCGGAGTTCGCCTGCGCGGCGGGCACCCCCTGGCCCACCAGCGAGGAACGCAGATGGGACTCGAAGCGGGCCACCGAGATCGTGCCGAGCACCGCCAGGCCCAGGCTCGCGGAGTAGTTCCGCACGGTCTGGGTGATGCCGGTGGCCTCGCCGTAGGACAGCCGGGAGGCCCGGTTCACCGCGTCGGTGCTCGCCGGGGTGAGCATGAGGCCCATCCCGGCGCCGGCGATCACGATGTACCACTCCTGGTTGCCGAAATCGAGGTCGGTGACCTTGCCCGCGAGCAGGTAGAACCCCACCGCGCACAGCGCGCAGCCCAGCACCACCGGGCGCTTGGCGCCGCCGCGGTCCAGCATCCGCCCGCCGAACTGCGAGGCGATCACGAAGCCGATGAAGAAGTAGAGCAGGTACAGCCCGGCGCCGGACGCGGACTTGCCGAGCGAGATCTGCGCGTACTCGCTGGCGAAGAAGAAGTACGGGATGAACACCAGCATCGCGATGCCGAGCACCAGGTTCTCCACCGCGAAGGCCCGGTTGGCGAAGATCCGTACCTGGATCAGCGGGGAGGAGGTGCGCAGCTCCAGCCGGTGGAAGACCACCAGCAGCGCCACTCCGACCACGATGCACACCCAGATGCCCGGGTTGGACCAGTGCCAGATCTGGGACTGCTGGAAACCGAAGACGCTCAGCCCGATACCGGTCACGATCAGTGCCAGCCCGCGGTAGTCCATCGGGGCGGGCCGGTGCTCGGTGACCGGCTTCGACAGCGAGATCAGCACCAGCGCGATCACCGCGACCGGGATGTTCACCCAGAAGATGGACCGCCAGGTCCACTCGGTCAGCCAGCCGCCGAGGATCGGGCCGACCGCCGTCAGCCCGCCCGCGATGCCGAAGAACAGCGCCAGCGCCTTCCCGCGCTCGCGCAGCGCGAACGTCTGCACCACGATGCCCAGCGCCGCCGGGAACATCAGCGCGCCGCCGAAGCCCTGCACCGCCCGGAACGCCACGATCCAGGTCTGCGCCACGGCGCCCTTCGGGGTGAGCCCGCACAGCAGCGACGAGGTGGCGAAGACCAGCACACCCATCACCACCACCCGCCGGTGCCCGAGGGTGTCGGCGAGCCGCCCGCCGTAGGCGAAGAACGCCGCCAGCGACAGCAGGTAGGCGTTGACCGCCCACTGCACACCGGTGCTGGACAGCTTCAGCTCGTTCTGGATCTCCGGGACGGCGATCGACACGATCGTCTGGTCGATGAAGGTCATCGCGACGGCGAAGATCATCGCGGCCAGCACGAGGTTCTTCGATCGCCCGCCGCTGTGGGCCGTGACCGCCATCAGCTCTCCTCACCCGCTCCTGGGAGGACCGTTCCGCTCCACCTTGTGGCACGGCGGCAGGTCCCGCCAGCGACGGGAGACCGGACGTGATCGTCCGAAAGGGGACGGAAAGCGGGCGCCCGGGCCGCCCCCTGTGCCGGGGCGCGCGGCGGAGATGTCAGGATGGAGCCCATGGACAACAAGGACAACGTCTACTTCGACATCTCCATCGACGGTGCGCCCGCCGGGCGGATCGTCTTCCGCCTGTTCGACGACGTCGTGCCGAAGACCGCCCGCAACTTCCGTGAGCTGGCCACCGGCGAGCAGGGCTTCGGATACGCGGGCTCCGCCTTCCACCGTGTCATCCCGGAGTTCATGCTCCAGGGCGGCGACTTCACCAGCGGTGACGGCCGCGGCGGCAAGAGCATCTACGGCAACAAGTTCGAGGACGAGAACTTCCAGCTCCGCCACGACCGCCCGTTTCTGCTGTCCATGGCCAACGCCGGCCCGAACAGCAACGGCTCGCAGTTCTTCGTCACCACCGTGGTGACGTCGTGGCTGGACGGCAAGCACGTCGTGTTCGGCGAGGTCGTCGAGGGCCAGGACCTGGTCAAGCAGATCGAGGGCAAGGGCTCGCGCAGCGGCACCCCCAGCGCGAAGGTCGTCATCACCGAGTCCGGCACGGTCAAGACCCTCCAGTGAGCCACCCGCGCTCATCTGTACGGCCTTCCGCCTGACCCATACAGGCGTACGGCGCCCCCGCAGCGGAACACCCGCGGCGGGGGCGCCTTACGTTCGGGGGCCGGCCGGTGACGTTCGGGGGCCGGCCGGCCGCCTGGCGCCCGCCCCGCCTACCGCCCGGGCTCGGCACGCAGGGACGTGACCAGGTCGCGGGGCAGCCCGTGCGTGTCGTGCAGGTAGGCGTAGTCGTCCTCGCCGAGCGGCCCGGCGAAGCGGCGCTGGGACAGCACCCGCCGGCCCCGCTCCAGCTGGGAGGCGAACCGCCGCTCCTCGGCGAGCAGCACCTCGCGCACCCCGGGGCCCTGCTGCGGGCCCTGGGGGCGCAGGCCGAAGTGGCGCAGCGCGACCTCGACCGGCTCCGGCGGCAGGTCGCCGAGGGTACGCTCCGGGTCGTCGCGCCACAGCAGCGTCAGCACCCGGCGGACCAGCCGCCGCAGGACGTACCCGTGCCCGGTGGCGGCCGGCCGTACCCCGTCGGCCACCAGCACGGCGGCCGAGCGCAGGTGATCGGCGACGACCCGGTGCGTGGCCAGGTCGCCGGGCCACAGTCCGGGCAGCACCTCGCGCCAGGCGTCGAAGACGTCCGAGTGGTAGACCGACGGCTTGCCCTGAAGGATCGTCACCAGGCGTTCCAGGCCCATGCCGGTGTCCACGCTGCCGCGCGGCAGCGGACGCAGGGTGCCGTCGCCCTCGCGCTGCCAGCGCATCGAGACGTGGTTCCAGATCTCCACCCAGCGCGGATCGGTGCCGGGGGTGCCGGCCGGTTCGCCGTCGCCGGTCCAGACGAAGATCTCCGAGTCGGGACCACACGGGCCGGTCGGGCCGTTGGTCCACCAGTTGTCCGGGCCGAGGCGCTCCACCGGCACCCCCAGCTCGCCCCAGGCGCGCTCGGCCCCGGTGTCCGGACCGAGCCCGTCGCCGGGGTGGCCGGTGTCGCCGCCGAAGACGGTGGCGTGCAGCCGGGCGGGCGGGATGCCGTAGCCGTCGACCAGCAGCTCGTGGGCCCAGGCGATGCTGCGGGCGCTGTCGTAGTCGCCCAGGGACCAGGAGCCGAGCATCTGGAAGGCGGTCAGGTGGGTGGCGTCGCCGACCTCGTCCAGGTCGGTGGTGCGCAGGCAGCGCTGCACGTCGGCCAGGCGCACCCCGGCCGGGTGCGGGCGGCCGGTGAGATACGGGGTGAGCGGGTGCATGCCCGAGGTCGTGAACAGCACCGGGTCGCCGGGCGGCCGCACCAGCGAGGCGCCGGGCAGCACATGGTGGCCGCGGTCACGGAAGAAGTCGAGGAAGGTACGGACGGTCTGCTCGCTGTCCATGGCGGGAGCCTTTCCGGTGCGGGCGAGCGGAAAGCGGCCGCCGGAGGGCTGCGAGCGGGAAGGAGCGCGAGCCACGCGCACCCGGCGGACCGTTTCCGGTCGCCGGGGGAGTGGGGTGAGGTCAGGCGGCGGCAACCGGCGAGCTGGTCGCTCGCGCGGTCGCGGAGGTGGTGCGTGGCGTGACCTTCATGCCTCGACCGTAACAGCACCGGCCCGGCCGGCGCCGCCGAATTTCACCGGCGTGCACAAACCTGGCATTTACCATCATTCGCCAACTATGGGACAGTGAAGTGCAGCGTGTGGTTTCGGCGTGTGCACCTCAGCGAGGGGAGCCGAGGACGATGACCGCTCACGGCGCCCTGGACGGCGGCGACCCCGA
Organism: Streptomyces sp. NPDC088194; assembly: GCF_040702025.1. Lineage (NCBI taxonomy): Bacteria > Bacillati > Actinomycetota > Actinomycetes > Kitasatosporales > Streptomycetaceae > Streptomyces > Streptomyces sp. NPDC088194. Next base: position 22,621 of record NZ_JBFBIV010000057.1, read on the forward strand.
GCCGGACAGCCCGTTCGGCCGCTCCACCGCCGTGTTCGCACAGTTCGACGGCCCCGACCACACCCTGCGCGGCGCCAACCCCGCCTTCCACGACGTGCTCGGCACCGACGCCGCCGCCCTCGGCCGCCCGCTCGCCGACAGCGTGCCCGAGCTCGCCGACCAGGCCCTGACCGCACTCCTGGACGAGGTCTACCGCACCGGCCGCCCCTACTCCGGCCAGGACATCCTGCTCCGTCTCGACATCGGCGGCCACCGCCACGAGGCGTACTTCGACCTCACCGTCGAGCCCCGCCACGCGAGCTCCGGGCAGGTCCGCGGGGTGCGGCTGCTCGGCGTCGACATCACCCCGGTCAAGCACGCCCAGGCGCTCGCCGCCGAGCAGCGCGCGCTGCTGGAGCAGATCGCCCGGCACGCGCCGGTGCGCGAGGTCCTGGAGGGCATGACCCGGGTCATCGAGGAGCTGTCGCCCGGGGTGATCGCCTCCGTGCTGCTCGCCGACCCCGACGGCCTGCACCTGCGGCACGGCGCCGCGCCCAGCCTGCCGGACTTCTACAACGAGGCCATCGACGGCCTCGCCACCGGGGAGGGCATGGGCTCGTGCGGCACCGCCGCGCACCGGCGCCGGCCCGTCGTCGTCACCGAGATCGCCACCGACCCCTCGTGGGAGGGCTACCGCGAGCTGGCCGCCCGCGCCGGGCTCGCCGCGTGCTGGTCCACCCCGATCTTCTCCGCCGGCGGCCAGCTGCTGGGCACCTTCGCGATGTACCACCGCGCCCCGCGCGCCCCGCGGGCATCCGACCGCGCGCTCAGCGCCGCCTTCGCCCGGATCGCCGCCCTCGCCGTCGAGCGCCACCGCGCCGAGGAGGCCAGAGCCGTCGCCGAGGCCAAGGAGAAGGCCGCCCGGGAGGACCTGGCGTTCCTGCTGGAGGCCGGCACCGCGCTCGGCCACGACCTGGACTACGAACAGACCCTCCAGCACCTCGCCCGGCTGTGCGTGCCCGACCTCGCTCCGGTGTGCGTGATCGACGCGGTCTCCGACGGGCGGATGCGCAGGGTCGCCGCGCACGCCGAGGAGCCGCGCCAGCAGCAACTGCTCGCCGCGCACGTCGACGGCGCCGACCTGCCCGGCGCCCCCGACACCACCCGGATCGCCCGCGGCGCCCCCGACACCCCCGGCCCCTGGGACGCGCTCGACGTCACCGGCCACGTACGCATCCCGCTGCGCGAGCGCGGCAGCGGCTACGGCACCCTGACCCTGCTCACCACCGGCGACCACCCGCTCGACTGGCGCCGGGTCGCCCTCGCCGAGGAACTGGCCCACCGCGCCTCCACCGTCGCCCGCAACGCCCGCCAGTACCACGACCGGGCCCGGCTCGCGCACGACCTCCAGGCCGGCCTGCTGCTGGCCGACATGCCCGAACTGCCCGGCGGCGAACTGGCGGCCTACTACCGTCCGGCCGGCGAGGGCCTCGACATCGGCGGCGACTTCTACGACGTGTTCCCGCTGCCCGGCGACCGCTGGGCCTTCATGATCGGCGACGTGTGCGGGCGCGGCGCGCCGGCCGCCACCATCACCGCGCTCGTCCGGCACACCGCGCGCGCCGTCGCCCCGCTGCTCGCCGACCCCGTCGCCGTGGCCGGCGCGATCAACACCGCGCTGCTCGAACGGGTCCCCGGCACCGGCGGCGACTTCGTCACCCTCGTCTACGGCCATCTGCTGCCGCGCGGCGACCGGCTCGACATCGACCTGGTCAGGGCCGGGCACCTCATGCCGGTGCACCACCGGCCCGGCCGCCTGCCCGCGACCGTCAGCAGCGAGGGGATGCTGCTCGGCGCGTTCGCCGAGGCCGTGCCCGAGGCGGCCACGCTGCGGCTGCACACCGGCGAGTCCCTGGTGCTGAGCACCGACGGCATCACCGAGTCCCGCGACTCGACCGGGCGGCAGTTCGGCGAGGCCGGCATCACCCGCGCGCTGGCCCGCGGCCGGCCGGTCGCCGCGCACGAGGTCCTCGGCAGCGTGATCAGCGCCGTCACCCAGCACACCGCCGGCGTCCCCACGGACGACGACCAGGCCCTCCTGGTCCTCACCGCCCGGTGACATCGGGTGCCCCTGAACGGTCCGGGAGAGGGCCGGGGCGGGCCCGAGCGGGGGCCGGAGGACGGCTCGAACCGTTTCCCGGAGGGAAGGGCCAGGCCGTATCGACGCTGTTCGGACGAGAAGTGCGCGGGCCCCGGAGTTAGGTTGGTGACATGGAATCGAGCGGCGCCGACGGGCAGCCGGTCGGTTGGCGGTCGCTCAAGTCGCCACCGATCCTGTTCGCCCTGGCGGTGGCGGCGCTGGTGCTCCTGCTCGCTGTCGACCTCGCGGGGGGTCGCGACATCCGCCTGGCCGGCTTGATGGTCGCCGTGCCGGCGCTCTCCGCGGTGTTCCTCGGCCCGGTGGCGGTCCTGGTGATCGCCGTCCTGACGATCGGCGGGATCACCTGGGCCTCCGACGACAACGCGGCCATCACCACCGCCAACTTCCCCGTGGTGATGGCGACCGTCCTCCTCGTCGGCGTCGCCTCCGTGCTGGCCGCCCGGACCCGCCAGCGCCGCGAGCGCCAGCTCGCCCAGGCCAGAAAGGTCGCGGAGGTCAGCCAGCGGGCCGTGCTGCGCCCGCTGCCGGACCGGCTCGGCCCGGTGACGATCTCTTCGATGTACCTCGCCGCCGACGAGGAGGCGGCGATCGGCGGCGACCTGTACGCGGCGGGGGTGAGCGACCGCGGCGGCACCCGGGTGCTCGTCGGCGACGTGCAGGGCAAGGGCCTGGCCGCCGTCGAGGTCGCGGGCCTGCTGCTGAGCGCGTTCCGCCGGTCGGTACGCGCCCGCGTCTCGCTGCCGGCGCTGCCCGGTTTCCTCGACCGGGGGCTGCGCGCCGACCTGATCGACCTGGAGGACGACACCGACCTGTGCGCACCGGACACCCGGCCGCACCTGCCCGGCGAGTCCGACTACCTGGAGCGGTTCGTCACCGCGGTCGTCGTCGACATCGCCGCGGACGGCTCCGGCCTGCGGATCGCGAACTGCGGGCACCCGCCGCCGCTGCTCATCCACAGCGGCACCGTGCACCAGCTCTTCCCCGAGTTGCCCGACCTGCCGCTCGGGCTGGGCGACCTGGCCCGGCCCGACCAGCACATCGACACCCACGACCTGGCGCTCGGCGACATCCTGCTGCTCTACACCGACGGCGTCATCGAGGCCCGCGACGCCGACGGCGCCTTCTACCCCCTCGCGGACCGCCTGGCCGACTGGACCCGCGACACCCCCGAGGCGCTGCTGGAGGACATCCGCGCCGACCTGCTGCGGTACTCCGCGTCCGGGCTCGGCGACGACATCGCGATGGTCGCGCTCCAGCGGGTGACGTAGCGCCGCCGCGAGCCCGGCCGCTGTGCCCGGCGGCAGGGCGATCAGCGGAAACGCCCTGCCAGGCGTCGACACCCCTGCCGGGCGGCCCCTGTCGACGGTCCGGCCGACACCGGACCGCGTGCGGCGCGAGCCTTTCGGGCGGGTTACGCCCCCGCGCCTCCGCCCGCGCCTCCGCCGGCACTTCCGCCCGCGCCGCCGGACCGTTCGGTCGGGTACGGCCAGGGCTCGTGCGGGGGCGTGGTGCCGAGCCGGCCGGGTTCGGGCTCCGGGTGCGGTTCGGGCTCGGGGCGCGGGGGCGGCGGGAGGAGTTCGCGGACCAGGAGCGTCGCTCCCGCCACCGCGCCGGGCATCAGGACCACCGCGACAAACGGCACCAGGAAGACCACCGCCAGCGGCACCCCGAAGCCGAGCACCAGCGGCAGACGGCGCCGCAGCAGGCGCGTGCGCGCGGTGAGATCGACATCGCGCCGCTCGCACGCCACCGTGCACAGCTCCAGGGCGAGGAAGAAGCCGGAGACGCAGAAGCCGACCGCCGGCACCGCCGTCTGCCCGGCCACCGGGATGAACCCGGCCGCGAACAGCACGACCCCGAAGCCCACCGCCCACAGCAGCACCTGGACACCGTCGCGCACGGCGACCCACACCTCGCGCCACAGCGGCCGCTCGGGAGCCTCGGGGCAGTCGCCCTCGCTCCGCTCCACGCGCGCCGACAGCGCCTCGTAGAAGGGGTCGCCGACCAGCAGCGTCACCGCGGTGAAGGAGATCACCGACAGCAGCAGGCCGCCCCCGAAGAGCATCGCGGTCAGCACCCCGCGGAACGCGCCGGACCACGGCGACGCCCAGTGGTCGGCGAACGGCGTCGCCCAGTCCACCAGGTCCCCGGCCCACAGCACGAGCGCGACCAGCGCGACGACGTACCCGACCAGGGTGATCAGTGCCGGGATCATGCCGAACCGCCAGTCACGGCGGTGCCGCAGCACCCACCGCTGGCCGTCGACGAGCAGCCGTACGCCCTTGATCACGTCACCCATGCGGGGGATCGTACGGTACCGGCACGCCGTGCGGGGCAAGGGAATCGGGCCCGCGGCGCCGGTCCCGGTTCAGCCGGTGGCGCCCTCGCCGGTTCCCCCGGGGAGGATCACCGTCATGCCCGTGGGCGAACCGTCGCTCATCGCCGCCAGCGCCGCGGGCGCCTCCGGCAGCCCGATCTCCGAGCGGACCAGCAGGTCGGGCCGCAGCACCCCCGCCGACACCTGCCGCAGCATCTCCGGGTAGGCGTGCGCGGCCATCCCGTGGCTGCCCAGCAACTCCAGCTCCAAGGCGAGCACCCGGCCCATCGGCACCTCCACGGCGCCCGCCGCCAGCAGCCCCACCTGCACATGGCGGCCGCGGGCCCGCAGCCCGGCCACCGAGGCGGCACACGTCACCGCGGAACCGAGCGCGTCCAGCGACACGTGCGCGCCGCCGCCGGTCACCTCCCGGACCGCGGCCGCGGTGGCGTCCGCGGTCGGCTCGGGCGTCAGGCACACCGCCGCACCGATCGACCCGGCCAGCCACAGCGCCTCCGGCGACGGGTCGACCGCCACCACCCGCGCCCCGCCCGCCACCGCCACCATGACCGCGGACAGCCCCAACCCGCCGCAGCCGTGCACGGCCACCCACTCGCCCGGCCGCACCCGGCCCTGCGCCACCACCGCCCGGTACGCGGTCGCGAACCGGCAGCCGAGCGCCGCCGCGCTGGTGTACGGCAACCCCTCCGGCAACTCCACGAGGTTCACCTCCGCGCGCCGCACCACCACCAGGTCCGCGTACGAGCCCCAGTAGGTGAAGCCGGGCTGCTCCTGCCGCTCGCACACCTGCTGGTCGCCGCGCGCGCAGGCCGCGCACCGGCCGCACGCGTGGACGAACGGCGCCGTCACCCGCGCCCCGGCGCGCACGCCCCGCACCCCGGCGCCGACCGCGACCACCTCGCCGGCGAACTCGTGGCCCGGCACGTGCGGCAGCGTCACCGAGTCGTCGTGGCCCTGCCACGCGTGCCAGTCGCTGCGGCACAGCCCGGTCGCCGCCACGCGCACCACCGCACCGCCCGGCGGCGGTTCGGGGTCAGCCACCTCCCGGACCTCGGCGAGCCGCCCGAACTCCTCGAACACCACAGCCCGCACGGGCCGCACCGCCTTCCTCTCCCGCCGCCCCGTCGCGGGCGGTCCGGCCGCCAGCATCCCAGCCGGCCGCGCCGGGACCGCGCCGACCCGGCGGTACGGCGCGGCAGGGCGCTGTGTGCCACGGGGCCGGGCGGCACCGACGACCGTCCGGCGCCGTACTACCGTAGGAAAGGACGAACATGGCGATACGCTCGCATACGTGACGATCCCTCACCGAAGCCGCCGCTCCCGGGCGCCCGGGAGCCGGCGGCGCGGCCTCGCCCAGTGGTCGCCGCTGCTGCTGACCGTCGTCATCGGGGTGCTCGCGGTGGCCACGCCGAAGGCTTTCGCGGTCAGCCGGCTGCTGCCCGCCGCGCCCGCGCTGGCCGCGTCGATGTGGACGGTCACCGCCACCGTGCTGCTCGGCGTGCTGACGCTGGCCGCGATGCTCGCCATCCAACTCGCCTTCGACGAGCCCGCGACCACCTTCACCGCGGTCGCGATCGCCGGCGTCACCGCCGCTGCCGCGTACGCCGCCCATGTGCGGTTGCAGCGCGAGCGCACGCTGACCCAGGTCCGCTCGGTCGCCGACGCGGCCCAGGCCGTGGTGCTGCGGCCGGTGCCGCGCCTGCTCGGCGGCGTCGGCATCGAGACGCTGTACCTGGCCGCCGCCGAGGAGGCCCGGATCGGCGGGGACTTCTTCGCGGCCGTCGACAGCCCGCACGGCGTACGGGTCCTGCTCGGGGACGTGCGCGGCAAGGGCCTGTCGGCGGTCGGGGTGGCCAGCGCCATCGCCAACGGCTTCCGCGAGGCCGCCTACGACGAACCTGACCTGGCCCGGCTCGCCCGCCGGCTGGAGAGGAGCGTCAACCGCTACAGCGAGACCATCACCGCACCCGACGCGGGCGAGGGGTTCGCCACCGCGATCTTCGCCGAGGTCCGGCCGGCCCGGCGCGAGGTCACGCTGCTCAACTGCGGCCATCCGGCACCGTTGTTGCTGAGCGGCGGCAGCGGCTCCGGGGGTCCCGACGGCGGCTCCATCCGCGTGCTCAACCCGTCGGCGCCGTCCCCGCCGCTGAACATGGCCGCGCTGATCGGCGGGGAGTACACCCTCGACACCGTCGCGCTCGCCCCCGGCGACCGGCTGCTGTTCTACACCGACGGCGTCACCGAGACCCGTGACCGGGACGGCCGGTTCTTCCCGTTGACCGAGTGGATCGCCCAGCAGCCCGCGGTGTCCCCGCCGCACCTGCTCGCCCTGCTGCACCGGCAGCTCCTGAGCTTCAGCGAGGGAGCGCTGGACGACGACATCGCCGCCCTGGTGGTGCGGTGCGACGGCGCCACCGACCACCGGACCGCGGCGCCGTCCGGTGCGTCGCCGGCCTCCGACCGCTGAAATCCGGCGGCGGCGCCGCCCAACCCTGTGCGAGGATCGCCCCTTTGACGTGGCGACGGCGCAACGCGCGGGCGGAGGGCGGACGATGACGGTGACGGGATCGGCGGCGCGGGCGGACGACGGGCGCGGAAGCGGGGACGAGCCGGAGCGGCAGGTGCAGCGCAGGCTACGGGTGGCCGCGTACGGGGTGTGCGTGCGCGACGAGCGGCTTCTGCTGTCGCACGCGGTCGCGTTCGGACGGTACCCGGCGGGCTGGACGATGCCGGGCGGCGGCCTCGAACACGGCGAGGACCCGCTCGACGCGGTCGTCCGCGAGATCGAGGAGGAGACCGGCTACCAGGTCGCCGTCGACCGGCTGCTCGGCATCGACTCCTTCCGCGGCAGCCGCGTCCTCGACTCGGGCGTCGTCGACGACTTCCAGGGGATGCGGATCATCTACCGCGTCCATGTCATCGGCGGCGAGCTGCGGGACGAGGTGGGCGGCTCCACCGACCACGCGGCCTGGGTGCCGCTCGCGGACGTGCCCGCCCTCGACACGGTCGAGCTGGTCGGCGTGGCCCTGCGGCTGCACCGCGAGCAGCCCCCCGCCGGCCGGATCACCCCGCAGGACCTCTGACCGGCGCCGATGGGCTGCCGCGGGCGAGCGGCGCCCGTATGGGGCGGTGACGCGGGCCGCGCACCGGGCCGATCCCGCGCTCGGGCCGGCACGGGGGCCTGTTGGTGCTGCCGGAGGGCGGCGGGTCTCGGAGCTGGGGCTGGGGCGGGCGCCCCGAACCGCTTCCCGGCTGTTGGTGATGCCGGGGGGGGCGGCGGGTCTCGGAGCGGAGCTGGGGCTGGGGCGGTTGCGGTCCTGCGGTTGGGCCGGGCGCCCCGAACCGCTTCCCGGCCAAGGAAGCGCCGGCCTTCGACGGGGACGACGAGTCGGAGCGCTCGCTGGTCGGGGCCGTGACCGGACGCGCGCCGGACCTGGCTGTTCCGGAGTCGTTGCGGCGCTGCACGCGGGCGCGGGTCGAGCGGGCGGTTGCGGGTCGGCACGCCCGACCGGTTCATCAACCTCTCGCCGGACACGCCCGCGCTGAGGGACCGTCAGCGCACGATCCGGCCGCGACACGTGCAGGCGCCCGCGGAGCGCGGCCGCCCGCCGACGACCTGGCCCGCACTGCCCCGGCCCACCTCGTCCCAGACGCCTTCTCCCTTGCGGTCCAGTCCGCCGACCCCGCACGGATGATCGGCGCGGCGTTCGCCGTCGTCGAGCCCGGTCGGCTCCCGGCCGGGCGGCCAGGGACCGAGCCCCGGCCGCGCGGCGGCGAAGGTGACCCGGTCCGGCGCCGCCGCTCAGGGCGCGTTCAGGCTGCCGTCCGGGTGGCGGACGCCGGTCGCCCAGCGCTCGTGCAGGAACTTCGTCGGCGGGAAGCGGACCGCGGCCTTCTCGTCGAGGTCGACGCCCCAGCCCGGCGCGTCGGAGGGCGCGAGGTGGCCCTCGCGCACCACCGGGGTGCCCGGGAAGACCTCGTGGGTGGCGTCGTTGTAGGTGTGCGACTCCTGGTAGCCGAAGGCCGGGGTGGAGATGTCGACCGCGAGGTTCGCCGCCACGCCGACCGGGGAGATGTCGCCGGGGGAGTGGAACGCGGTGCGCACGCCGAGCAGTTCGGCCAGTGCGACGAGTTTGCGGGTCGGGGTCAGGCCGCCGACCGCGGAGGTGTGCAGCCGCAGCAGGTCGATCCCGCCGTTCTTGATCAGCCGTGCCGCGTCCGTGACGTTGCCGATCTGCTCGCCGACCGCGATCGGCACCGGCGACGCGGCGCGCACCTCCGGCAGCCGGTCGTAGTACTCCGGCGCGATCACGTCCTCCAGGAACGACAGCCGGTACGGCTCCAGTTCGCGGGCGAGGACCACCGCCTGCTTCGGGGTCAGCCGGCTGTGCACGTCGTGCATCAGGCTCACCTCCGCGCCCAGCCGCTCCCGCGCCGCCGCGAAGAGCTCCGGCGTGGCCCGCAGGTACTGCGCGACGTCCCAGCCGTCCGGGTGCGGCGAGCGCGGATAGCCGCCGCGGGTGCCGGGCGCGCCGTACGTCCCCAGCCCCGGGCCGCCGACCTGGAGCCGCACATGGCGGTAGCCCCGCGCCAGCAGCTCCTCGGCCCCGGCGAGCGTCTCCTCGACGGTGCCGCCCGCCGCGTGCGAGTACACCTCGACGGCGGATCGGCTGCGCCCGCCGAGCAGTTCATACACCGGCATCCCGGCGCGCTTGCCCGCGATGTCCCACAGCGCCTGGTCCACGCCGGACAGCGCGTTGCCCAGCACCGGGCCGCCGCGCCAGTACGACGAGTAGTGGATCATGCGGGTGATGTCCTCGATGTCGGCCGGGTGCCGCCCGACCACGAGCGGGCCGACGTGCTCCTCGACGGCGGCGACGACCGCGGCGTACCGCTGGGTGAAGGTCGCGCAGCCCAGCCCGTACAGGCCCGGCTCCGAGGTGTCGACGCGGACGACGACCAGCGGCATGCCCTCCGGCGCCGTGACGATCGCGCGGACCGCGGTGACCCGCAGCCGGTCCCGGCCCGGCCAGGGCGGCGCGGCCTGCGGGAGCGCGCCGGAGTCGTCGAGCAGGCGGTCGGGGCCTGAACCGGTCATGGGGATTCCCCTGTTCGCGGATAGAGCGAGCGGACGGGGTCATGTTACGTTTCCCGCACGGCAACGTCATATTGCTTTTGTCATCGCGCAAGAACGCAACATTCGTCCGGTCCGCGGGCGATGTGACCGTCGGCGCCACCGAGAGGAAGAAGCCACCGTGAAGGTTCTGGTCACCGGCGCGGGCGGCCTGCTCGGCCGCGAAGTCGTCACGCACCTGCGGGAGTCGGGGCACACCGTACGGGCCCACGACCGCACCGCCCCGGGCCCCGCGACCGCCGACGAGGTCGCCGGCGGGGACCTGCTCGACCCCACCCGGCTGACCGGACTCCTCGACGGCGTCGACGCCGTCGTGCACGCCGCCGCGCTGCCCTCACCGGAAGCCGCGCCCCACGACGAGGTCTTCGGCAACAACGTCCGGGCCGCCTACCTGGTCCTGGACGCCGCCGGCCGCGCGGGTGTCCGCCGCGCCGTCAACATCTCCAGCCTGTCCGCGCTGGGGCTGGCGTTCTCCGCGCACGACGCGGCACCCCGCTTCGTGCCCGTCACCGAGGACCACCTCTACGTCGGCGACGACGTGTACGGCCTGTCGAAGTACGTCAGCGAGACCATCGCCGCCACCACCGCCCGCCGCTACGGCGGCACCGTCGTCTCGCTGCGCTTCCCCTTCCTCGGCACCGGCGAGCGGCTGCGCGCCCACCTGGCCGCGGTGCACCGCGACCCCGGCTTCGACCGCGGCTCGCTGTGGGGGTGGCTGGACACCCGCGACGCCGCCCGCGCGATCGGTGCCGCGCTCACCGCACCGGTCGAGGGGCACCCGGTGATCAACGTCGCCGCGCCCGACACCACCGCCCTGGAACCGACCGCGGAACTGCTGCGCCGCTACCACCCCACCGCCCGCGTCGACACGCCCCTCGACGGTTTCGCCGTCCCCTTCGCCCTGGCCCGCAGCCGCGAACTGCTCGGGTTCACCCCGCGGTACACCTGGCGCCCGTAGCCGCCTCGGCTCTGCCCGTGGCTGCCCGGAGCCCGGTTCGCGGCCCGGCCGGGACGGCGGGCGGTCAGACGGGCGCGGGCACCGGCTCCTCGGGGACCGGCTGCTGGAGCGGGAAGTGGCAGGCCGCGGTGTGGCCGGGGCCGAAGGAGCGCAGCGCGGGCTCCTCGGCCGCGCACAGATCGGTGGCCAGCGGGCACCGGGTGCGGAAGCGGCAGCCGGACGGCGGGGCGGCGGGGCTGGGCAGTTCGCCGGTGATCGCGGCGCCGCGCTTGGCGCGCTCGGCCGCCGGGTCCGGCACGGGGACGGCCTCCAGCAGGCCCGCGGTGTAGGGGTGGGCGGCGCGCAGGTGGATGTCGTCGGCGCTGCCGACCTCCACCAGCCGGCCGAGGTACATCACGCCGATCCGGTCCGCGAGGTAGCGGACCACGGCGAGGTCGTGCGAGATGACCACGTACGACAGGCCGTGCGACGCCTGGAGCCGCTTCATCAGGTTGAGCACCTGGGCCCGCACCGAGACGTCCAGCGCGGAGACCGGCTCGTCGGCGACGACCAGTCGCGGGTTGAGCGCCAACGCCCGTGCCAGGCCGACCCGTTGGCGCTGGCCGCCGGAGAACTCGTGCGGGAAGAGGTCCAGGCCGCGCTCGGGCAGGCCCACTTCGGCGAGCAGTTCGGCGACCCGGGCCTTCTGCTCGCGCGCGGTGCCGATGCCCTGGATGCGGAGCGGCTCGCGCAGGATGCCGCCGACCCGCATGCGCGGGTCCAGCGAGGAGAACGGGTCCTGGAAGACCATCTGCAGGTCCCGGCGGCGCCGGCGCAGTTCACGGCCGCGCACCTTCGCGAAGTCGGTGCCGTCCAGGGTGACCGTGCCGGCGTCGGGCCGGTCCAGGCCGACCAGCAGGCGGCCGAGCGTGGTCTTGCCGCAGCCGGACTCGCCGACCAGGCCGAAGGTCTCGCCGTGCCCGAGCGTGAAGGAGACACCGGACACGGCGTGCACCACCCGCCGGCCGTGCCCGGGCAGCCGGGCCCCGCGCACCGGGAACTCCCTCACCAGGCCGTGCGCTTCGAGCAGCGGCCGGTCCGGGTCGGCCGGCTTCGTCTCAGGGGCGGCGGTCCTGGCCTCGGGCGCGGCGGGGCGCGGCACCACGGCGGTGGCGCCGGCCGGCCGGGGCCCGTCGGTGGGGTGCCAGCAGGCGTACCGGTGCTCGGCGGTACCGATGAGCACCGGCTCGTCGGTGCGGCACTGATCGGTGGCATACGCGCAGCGGTCGGCGAAGCGGCAGCCGGCCGGCGGGTCGGTGAGGTCCGGCGGCAGGCCGGGAATGGTGGGCAGTTGCCGGGCCGGGTCCTGGTCCAGCCGCGGCACCGAGGCCAGCAGGCTCTGGGTGTAGGGGTGGCGCATGCCGCGGAAGAGCCGTTCGGTGCGGGTGCTCTCGGCGATCCGGCCGGCGTACATCACGTTGACCCGGTCGGCGTGCCCGGCCGTGACCCCCATGTCGTGGGTGATGAGGATCATCGCCATGCCGAGCCGGGAGCGCAGGTCGGCGAGCAGGGTGAGGATCTGCGCCTGGATGGTGACGTCGAGCGCGGTGGTGGGCTCGTCGGCGATGAGCACCCGGGGCTCGTTGGCCAGCGCCATGGCGATCAGCACGCGCTGGCGCAGGCCGCCGGAGAGCTGGTGCGGGTAGTCGTCGAGGCGTTCGCGCGGGTGCGGCAGCCCGACCAGGCCGAGGACCTCGGCGGCGCGGTCGGCGGCCTCGGCCCGGGTGCAGCCGCGGTGCAGCAGGACGGGTTCGGCGACCTGGTGGCCGATGGTCTTGGTGGGGTCCAGGGAGGTCATCGGGTCCTGGAAGACCATCGCGATGTCGTTGCCGCGCACCCGGCGCAGCTCGTGGTCGGGCAACCCGACCAGCTCGCGGCCGTCCAGCCGTACCGACGAGCCGTCCAGCAGCCGGCCACCGGGCGGCAGCAGGCCCATCAGGGACAGGCCGGTCATGGACTTGCCGCAGCCGGACTCGCCGACCAGGCCCAGCGTCTCGCCGGCCTCCAGGTGGAAGGAGACGTCCTCCACCGCCCGTACGACACCGCGACTGGTGCGGATGTGGGTGGTGAGGTTCTGGACGTCGAGCAGGGGAGGCATGCCGTTCCTCGATTCGTCGCCGGCCCCGGCCGCCGGCCCGGGAGCGGGCGCGGCGGCGGAGCGGTCACGTGCGTTGCAGGCGGACGTCCAGCGCGTCGTGGAAGGCGTCGCCGATCAGGTTGAAGGCCACGACGGTGATGATGAGGACCACCGCGGGCGGGTACACCAGCCACCAGTACCCGTCGTACAGGTAGTCGAGGCCGCCGGTGAGCATCGTGCCCCAGTCGGCGTGCGGCGGCGGCAGTCCGAGCCCGAGGAAGCTCAGGGTCGACAGGGTGAGGATGGAGTCGGCGATGGTGAAGGTGGCGCTGACGATGATGACGCCGGCCGCGTTCGGCACCAGGTGGCGCAGCACGATCCGCCGGCCGGTGCCGCCCATCATCCGCGCCGCCTGGACGAACTCCCGGGTGCGCAGGGTCAGTACCTCGCCCCTGACCAGCCGGGCCGCGGCGAGCCAGGACAGCAGCGACATCACCACGATGATCAGCCACAACGACGGCGTGAACATGCTGACCACGATCAGCAGCAGCACCAGGCCGGGGATGGCGAGGAAGGTGTCGACGGCCCGCATCATCACCGCGTCCACCACCCCGCCGAAGTACCCGGCGAAGGCGCCGTACAGGGTGCCGATGACGGTGGTGGCCAGCGCGACCGCGAAGCCGAGTTCCAGCGAGGAGCGGCCGCCGGCCATCAGCCGGCCGAGCACGTCGTAACCGGAGGCGTCGGTGCCGAGCGGGTGGCCGCCCCCGGGCGGCAGCTCGGCGAGGTCGAGGTGGACGGTGACCTGGTCGGTCCGGTACAGCAGGGGTCCGATGAAGCAGAAGGCGGCGACCACCGCGACGATGCACAGCCCGGTCAGGGCCCGGGGGTTGCGCAGGAACGCGGCGGCCGACAGCCGCCCGGAGCCGCGCCGGACGGTCAGGGCGCCGGCCTCGGGCGCGCCGGCCTCCTTCGCGCTCGCACCGGTCTCCTTCGCACCGGCTCGGGGCGCGCCGGTCCCCTTCGCATCGGCCTGCGGCGCACCTGCCCCCTTCGCACCGCCTCCCGGTGGGTCCGCCTCCGGTGAGCCGGCCGCGGCCGGCCCGGTGTCATGAGTGGTCATAGCGAATCCGAGGGTCGAGGAGGCTGTAGGCGATGTCCGCGAGCAGGCTGCCGACGACGGTGGCCACGCCGACCACCAGCGTCGAGCCGAGCAGCACCGGATAGTCCTTGCCGGTGGCGGCCTGGTAGAACAGCAGCCCCATGCCCGGGTAGTTGAAGACGGACTCGGCGATCACCGCGCCGGTGACGATGGCCGGCGCCGACAGGCCCAGCACGGTGATCACCGGCAGCAGGGAGTTGCGCAGCACGTGCCGGCTCAGTACCAGCCGGCCCGGCAGCCCCTTGGCGCGCGCCACCAGGATGTAGTCCTGGGCGAGCGTGCTGATGGCTGACGAGCGCATGTACCGGCTGAACCCGGCCACGGTGACCAGCGAGAGCGTCACCACCGGCAGCACCAGGCCGCGCGGGTCGGACAGGATGCCGGCGACCGACTCGGCCTGCGGCGCCTGGGAGGGCAGCACGTGCAGCTGCACCGAGAAGAGCGCGACCAGCAGCAGCGCGAAGAAGAAGTCCGGCATCGAGTACAGCACGAACGACACCACGGTGAGCACGTGGTCCACCGCGCGGTCCCGCCGTACGGCCTGGTAGATGCCCATCGGCAGCGCGACGGCCAGGGCGACCACGGTGGACAGCCCGAGCAGCACCGCGTCGCGCGGCAGCCGCTGCGCGATCAGCGTGGACACCGGCTGGTGCAGCGAGTACGACGTGCCGAAGTTCCCCTGGGCCGCCTGCTTGACGAAGTCCACGAACTGCACCGCCAACGGCCGGTCCAGGCCGTTGGCGGCGTTGAAGACCGCGATCCGCTCGGAGTTGGCCCGCATGCCGAGCGTGGCCCGCGCGGCGCTGCCCGGTTCGAGGTGGATCAGCGCGAAGGTCACCACCATCACGCCGATCACCACCACGACCGCCTGACCGGTCCGGCGCAGGAGGTAGGCCGTCACCGGGCGCCCGTCACGAGGTCCGCGCCCGTCATGAGGTCCGCGCCCGTCATGAGGTCCGCGCCCGTCACGAGGTGTACGCCCAGTCCTCGTAGGCGACCGTGCCGGAGAACGGGTTGAGCGGCACCACGCCCTGGAGCTTGCTCCGGTACACCAGCAGGCTGCTGCGCAACGGCACCCACAGCCACGGCAGTTGCTTGGCGGCGTAGTCCTCGTAGGTGGAGAACGCCTGCGAGGAGGCGCCGTACTCGGTGGCCTTGATCAGCTTGTCCATGGTCGGGTCGGAGTAGCCGCCGAGGTTGCCGGAGCCGCCGGTGTCGAAGAAGCCGGTGCCGTTGGGGTAGAGCGGGTACGGCTCGTAGCCGAAGTCCGACAGCTGCCAGCTGCAGCCGGACGCCGGGTGGGACTGCGCGGTGCAGGCGCCCATGGTGCCGAGCAGCGTGTTGAACGGCTCCGCCTTGAGGTTGAGGGTGATGCCCGCCTGCGCCTCGGAGGACTTGATGGCGGCTTCCTGCTCGTCGGTGGTGGCGCGGCCGGAGGAGTAGACCATCTGGAAGGTCAGCGGCTGGCCCGCCTTGATCCCCGCGCCGCACTGGGAGGCGCCGGTGCCGGGGCTCTGGCAGGTCGTGGTGCCGCCCGGCACCACCTTCCAACCGTGCGCCTGGAGCAGGGACTTCGCCTTGTCCGGCGAGTACGGGTACGGTCCGCCGGACTTCTCCAGCGGGGTCGCCCAGGTCTCGGTGGCCTTGACCGGCACCGGCCCGTTGCCCGGGTCCGCGTAGCCGTTGTAGACCTTGGAGACGATCTGCGGGCCGTTGATCAGGTACTGCATGGCCTGGCGGACGTAGAGCTGCCGCAGCACCGCGCCGACCTTGGCGTTGTACAGGTTCGGCAGGATGCCGGCGACGCCGGGGATGGGCACGCTGGCGATCGAGTAGCCGCTGGAGCGCAGCGCCTGCGCCTGCTTGACGTCGTTGAGCGGCAGCCCGGCCACGTCGAGGGAGCTGCCGGAGCGCAGCGCGTTGAGCTCCGGGGTGTCGGTGGTGAACGGCTGCATGACGAGCTTGTCGACCGACGGCTTCGCGGAACCGGAGTACGCCGGGTTGGGCACGTAGCTGTAGTAGCCGTTGCTGCGGAACTCCTTGAGCTTCCAGGGCCCGTCGACCACCTGCCACAGCGGGTTGGTGGCGAAGCTGCCGATCTTCGCCCCCTCCTTCTGCAGGTAGGAGTAGACCGCCTTCGCGCCCGCGGTGGTCGTGTCGTGGTCGCCGACCGCGCCGCCGGCGGAGGTCTTGTCCCAGGCGTGCTGGGGGAGCAGCGGGATCGTGCTGAGCACGTCGTCGGTGTAGAAGTCCGGGTTGTACGCCCGGGTGAGGTCGAGCACCACCGTATGGGCGTCGGGGGTGGCCACCTTCGCCACGTCGTCCGGGAAGAGTCCGGGCAGGTGCGCGGCCCAGTTCTTGGAGTTCGCCTTGAGGAGGTTGTAGACGAAGGTGAAGTCCCGGCTGGTGAGGGGCTTTCCGTCCGACCAGTTCCAGTCCTTGAGGTGGATGGTCAGCCGCTTGTCGCCGTTCGAGTAGTCGAGCGAGGTGAACAGGCTCTTCTCCTTGTTCACCTCCGCCTTGGCGCCGTCGCCGGGGTAGACGAGGTACGGCCACAGGGCCTCGGTGAGGTTGGCGTTCCAGCCGTTCTGGTTGGTCGCCGGGACCAGCGGGAAGATGAAGTCGGGTACCGCCGCCACCTCCGCGACCGTGAGGGTGCCGCCCTTCTTCACCGGGCGCTTCGTCGCG
Source organism: Streptomyces sp. NPDC088194 (assembly GCF_040702025.1). Taxonomy (NCBI): domain Bacteria; kingdom Bacillati; phylum Actinomycetota; class Actinomycetes; order Kitasatosporales; family Streptomycetaceae; genus Streptomyces; species Streptomyces sp. NPDC088194. Next base: position 39,157 of record NZ_JBFBIV010000057.1, read on the forward strand.
GTCGCGTGCTGGCCGTCGGAGATCGAGTCGTGGTCGCCCCCGCCCCCGCCGCCGGTGCACGCCACGGCGGCCATCGCCAAGGCCGCCGCCACCGCGACACCTCTGGTACGTCGGATCACGCGCATGCGTGTCATCGCCCTCCCCACTCGTGCGGCACCACATCGGGACCGATGACGACGTGGCATACGGCAGGTGCACGACAAGCATCGGCTTGAAAGATCTACCCGGGCCCGCGTGGGCTGAAGCGCCACGAACGTCGATGTCCCGAACTCCCGCCGCTGCGGGAGGGCGCTCGTTGATCAACGACCAGCATGGTGGGCGAATGTTGCGGGAGTACTGCGACAGTGTGTCACTGTCCCGTCCACCTCGACCTGCTCGTGCGGCACGCGGGTCCCGGCGCTCTCGGCATTCCCGGGGGTTCCCGGCATTCCCGGGGTTCCCGGCGCCCCCGGGGTTCCCGTCGGGCGCGGCACGGTGGGGAATCCGGCGCGGCGCCGAGCCGTTGGCCTGCTGACGACGCGTGACCTCCCGCCCGCTCGGCGGAAGTTACGGGCGCGGGCGCGGGCGGAGGCGTCGGCGGCGGGATCGTAGGGCGCTGCCGCCTCCAGCCGACGGAACGAGGGCGCGCGGAGAGGCCGTACGGCGCGCGCGGGCGGTGAGGAGTCAGGCGATCGGCGGCGCGAGGTATTCGAGCGCGTAGCCGGCGGCGCCCTCGCGGGTCACGCGTCCCACGCCGGGCGAGTCCAGGTGGGCGCCGGCCACGAACTGTGCCGGTGCGGCCAGTTGGTCGAGGAGAGCGTGTCGCGACGCGCGTGCCCGCGCCTGGTCCTTGTCGAACTCCCATGACACGTCCGGCCGGGCGAACTGCAAGGAGGGCACGTGAACGGTGTCGCCCCACACGAGCAGCCGACCGGCGTCGCTCCTTGCCTCGTAGACGGTGTGACCGGGTGTGTGTCCGGGAGCCGGAACGGCCGTGACGTGGTCGGTGACGGCGACCGGGTGGGTGACGGGGACGGCGCGGTCGCGGAACGGTTCGAGCCGCCCGGTGAAGACGGAGGTGTCGCCCGCGCCGATCCACACGCGCCGGAGCTCGGGGAACGCTTCCGCGCCGTCGGGGGCGACGAGGCCGCCCACGTGGTCTTCGTGGCGGTGGGTGATCGCCACGTCCGTGATGCCGTCCCGGTCGACTCCGGCTTCGTCCAGGGCGTCGAAGAGCGATCCCATGGTGGAGTCCCAGGTGTCGGACGCGCCGGTGTCGATGAGGACGGACGTGGTGCCGTCGCTGACGAGGAAGGCGTTGACCGACAGCCGCAGGTTGCCGTCGACCAGCGGGACCGTGTCCGGCAGCGTGTCGAACGGGCCCCCGCTCTCGTCGCGAAGCAGGGTCGGCGGCATGTCGAGGTGGCCGTCCCGCAGGGAGATGACCCGGAGGTCGCCGAACTCGAAGGTGGCGTGGAGGGGACCGCTCGAAGTGAGGCGCATGAGATCTCCGTCAGGTAGTCGTGGCCGCTCGGTACGCGGGGGGCAGCCCGCCCGGGCAGCCGGGTTGCGGCGAGGGGCGCGACAGCGGTCGTTCCCGCGCCGGTGAGGAGGGGAAGCCGCCGTGTGAGGTGCCGTTCGACGATCTTCCTCTCTCCCGGCCGCGTCGCGCGGCCGTACGGGTGAACCGGGGGCGGCGCGGGCCGCCGGTCGCCGCCGGAGGCGGTCGGGGCGCGGAGAGTTGGGGGAGTGCGACCGGGCGGCGCCGTAGCGGCGCGCGGCACGCGCACGCACACCGCATCACTGTCGAGCGGGCGGAGAAACGCACGTGGCTGTCCGAGTTGCCGTCATCTACTACAGCGCCACCGGGAACGTCCATCAGCTGGCCCAGGCCGTCGCCAAGGGGGCCGAGAGCCGGGACGCCGAGGTGCGTCTGCGCAGGGTCCCCGAACTCGCGCCCGACTCGGCCATCGACGCCAACCCGGCCTGGCGCGCGCACGTGGACGCCACGAAGGACGCGGTGCCCGAGGCGACCCTCACCGATCTGGAGTGGGCCACCGCGTACGCCTTCGGCACGCCGACCCGCTTCGGCAACGTCACCGCCCAGCTCAAGCAGTTCATCGACCAGACCGGCGTGCAGTGGCAGGCGGGCGTCTTCCACAACAAGCCTGCCACGAGCTTCACTTCGGCGATGAACGCGCACGGCGGTCTGGAGTCCACGCTGCTGTCGCTGAACAACGTGTTCTACCACTGGGGTTGCATCATCGTGCCGCCCGGCTACACCGACCCGGTGCTCTTCGCGGCCGGCGGCAACCCGTACGGCACGAGCTGGGCGAGCGGGGGCGGCCAGGGGCCGGACCAGGCGACGTTGGACGCGGCGCACTACCAGGGCAGGCATCTGGCGGACATCGCGGGGCGGTTGGAGGGCTGAGGGTCCGTGCGTGCGAGCTCCCGGGCCGGGCGGTCCGGGAGTTCGCGCGGTCCGGGAGTTCGGGCGGTTCGGCCGGTTCGGCCGGTTCGCGCGGGGGATTGGCCGAGAGTTGATGTGGACATGGCGAATCACCGACGCTAGCGTGCGAGTTGGTCTAGACCTGACCTGGACCGTACCCCCACCTCTGGAGTCCACCATGCGCAAGAAGATCGCCACCGCGGTGGTCGGCGTCGGCGTCGCCTCCGCGTTCGCGCTGAGCACCGGCAGCGCCAGCAGCCACGGCTACATCAGCACCCCGCCCAGCCGCGCCGCGCTCTGCGCCGCCGGCACCGTGACGAACTGCGGCGACATCCAGTACGAACCGCAGAGCGTCGAAGGCCCCAAGGGCTTCCCGGCCGCCGGCCCCGCCGACGGCAGCATCTGCAGCGGCGGCAACGCGCGCTTCTCCCAGCTCGACGACCCCCGCGGCGGCGCGTGGCCCGCCACCCACGTGACCGGCGGCCAGAGCTACACCTTCACGTGGACGCTCACCGCCGAGCACTCCACCACGGACTTCTCCTACTACCTGACCAACAGCAGCTACGACCCCACCAAGCCGCTGACCCGCTCCGAGATCAACACCACCCCGTTCCTGACCGTGCCCTACAACGGCGCCCAGCCGCCCGCCACCGTGGTCCACCAGGGCACGATCCCCACCGGCCACACCGGCAAGCAGCTCATCATCGGCGTGTGGACCATCGCCGACACCGGCAACGCCTTCTACTCCTGCGCGGACGTCCAGTTCTGACCCGCCGGGCCGCCCGCGCGACGGCCTCGCCCGGGTCGCGCGCCTTCGCGGGGTCGGCCTGCCTGCCTGCGGGTGGGCCGCCCGACCCCGCTCGCCCACGGCTGCCTGCCCACCGCCCTCGGCAACCGGCTGCGCGCCACCGGGTACTACCCGCTGGAGCGCCACGGCATCGACGCCGTCGTGGTCTTCCCCCGGCCGCGCCCCTTCCTGCCGGCCGCCGCCGTCGCCCGCGTCACCTCCGCCCGCACCGCCTTCGACGGGACGGTCGGCGGGCTCGGCCCGTCCGCCGCCTTCGGCACCGCCTGGCCGATCGCGCTGCTCGCCTTCGGCCGCCCCTGGCTCGCGGTCCGGGCGCTCGCGGCCTGGCCGGTGGCCTGGGTCGCCCACCGCGCCGCCCGCCAGGCCGCGGTCGCCTACGGCCAGGAGGTGCGCGTCGTCCTCGACCTGCACCGGGGCGCCCTGCTGCACCACCTCGGCCTCGACGTGCCCGGGCGGGGCCGACGCCGAACGCCGCGTGTGGGACGACCTGTCGCAGTTCTACCTGCGCAACCTGCCGCTCACCGCGTACGTTCCCGCGCCGGCCGCGTCGGTTGCTCCGGCCGCGCACCCGCCCTCGTAGCCGAGGGGCGCGGCCGGCGTGCCCTCACCCCGCCGCGGCGTCGTCCTCCGCCCCCTCGTCCCACAGCCGCGCGCCGTGACCGCCGACCACCGCGGCGACCCGCGCCGCCAGCTCAGGACCGGGCAGCGGCGCGGGCCGCCGACCGTCCCGCAACCGCACCGCGACCAGCCCGGCCGCGGCCTCCCGGGCGCCGATCACCGCCTGGTACGGCACCAGGCGCGCCTGCCGCACCCGGGCGCCGAGGCTGCCCTGCTGCGGGTGGGACACCTCGGCCCGCAGCCCGAGTGCCGCACAGCGCGCGGCGAACGCCTCCGCGTCCGCCGCCTGCTCCGCCCCGACCGGCAGCACCGCCACCTGCACCGGCGCCAGCCACGCCGGGAACGCGCCGCCGTGCACCTCGACCAGGTGCGCCACCGCGCGCTCCACGCTGCCGACGACGCTGCGGTGCACCATCACCGGCCGGTGCTTCGCCCCGTCCGCGCCGACGTAGCGCAGCCCGAACCGCTCCGGCTGGTGGAAGTCGACCTGCACGGTGGACAGGGTCGACTCCCGCCCGGCGTGGTCGGCGACCTGCACGTCGATCTTCGGGCCGTAGAACGCCGCCTCGCCCTGCTCCGCCTCGTACGGCAGGCCCAGCCGCTCCAGCACGCCGACCAGCGCCTCGGTGGCCCGCTGCCACGCCTCGGGCGCGGCCGCGTACTTGCCGCCGGGGCCCGGCAGCGACAGCCGGTAGCGGGCCGCGCGGATGCCCATCGCGGCGTAGGCGCGCCCGATCAGCTCCAGCGCGCCCGCGGCTTCCTGCTCGACCTGCCCGGGGGTGCAGAAGATGTGCGCGTCGTTGAGCTGGATGGCCCGCACCCGGGTCAACCCGCCCAGCACCCCCGACAGTTCGGCGCGGAACATGCCGCCCAACTCCGCCATGCGCAAGGGTAGTTCGCGGTAGCTGCGGGACTGCGAGCGGTAGAGCACCGCGTGGTGCGGGCACAGGCTCGGGCGCAGCACCATCTGCTCGCCGCCGACCTCCATGGGCGGGAACATGTCCTCGCGGTAGTGCGCCCAGTGCCCGGAGATCTCGTACAGCTCGCGCTTGCCGAGCACCGGGGAGTACACGTGCCGGTAGCCGGCCGCGCGTTCCTCGCCGCGGATGTACTCCTCCAGCGCGTGCCGCACCGCCGCGCCGTCGGGCAGCCAGTACGGCAGGCCCGCGCCGATCAGCGGATCGGTGCCGAACAGGCCCAGCTCGCGGCCGAGTTCGCGGTGGTCGTGCACGGCGTCGGGTGCGGCCGCGTCGTGGTGGTCGTTCCTGGGGACGTCGTTCATGGTGTCGCCTCTCCGCGGTGGTGGGGCGGCCCGCGGCAGCACGAAGCCCCGGGGCGATCGCCCCGGGGCTTCGGACTCAAGACATCGGTCAGCGCGCCGGGACACTCTCCGGCGTCGTCGTCATCGCGATCATCGCGGCGCGCTTCATGCGGAGGACCGTAACAGGGGCCCGGTGCGGTACGCCAACGGTTTCCGCCACCGTTCCCACCACGGTCTCCGCGCCGGTTTCCGCGCCGGATTCCGCGCCGGGGCCGTCCCGACACGGGCGGGGACGCCGTACCGTGGGAGCAGCACGGGAGCGGCGTACGGGGGTCGGGTGGGGACAGTGGCGGGTGAGGCGCAGCCGGGCCAACTGGTCGGCGGGCGTTACCGGTTGGTGCGGAGGCTGGGGGCCGGGGGGTTCGGGCGGGTCTGGCAGGCGCACGACGAGTCGCTGCGCGTCGAGGTCGCGGTCAAGGAGGTCTGGCTGCCGCCGGCGATGAACGGCGCGGAGCGGGCCGAGCGGGTCGTACGCGCCGAGCGGGAGTCCCGTAACGCCGCCAGGCTGCGCAACCATCCGAACATCGTCACGGTGCACGACGTGGTCGTCGAGAACGGGGTGCCCTGGACGGTCATGCAACTGGTCGACGGAACCTCGCTGGCCGATCACGGTACGGCGCGGGGGCCGCTGCCGGTGGCGGAGGCCGTGAACGTCGCGGCGGCGCTCCTGTCGGCGCTCGGCGCCGCCCACGACGCCGGGATCGTGCATCGGGACGTCAAGCCGGACAACGTGATGCTGGCCGACGACGGCCAGGTGCTGCTCACCGACTTCGGTATCTCGGTCCACCAGGCCGACACCGCGCTGACCGCGGCCGGCGGGTTCATCGGGTCGATCGAGTACATCGCGCCCGAACGGGCCCGAGGCGCGGACGAGCAGGCGGCGAGCGACCTCTTCTCGCTGGGGGTGACGCTGTACCAGGCGCTGGAGGGCGTCTCGCCGTTCCGCCGGGGCACCCCGGCCGCGACGCTCGCCGCGGTGCTGCTGGACGAGCCGCCGGCGCCAGGCCGAGCCGGTGAACTGGCGCCGCTGATCGCGCAGTTGATGGCGAAGGACCCGGAGCTGCGGCCCACCGTCGCGGCGGCGCAGGCCATGCTGGAGGGCATGCCGCGCGGCAGCGGCCTGACCGCCGTGGGCACGGTGCCTGATCTCGCGGCGACGGATCTCGCGGTGGCGGCGCCGGACACCGGGTCGGCCACGGTCCGGGACCCTGCCGTGGCGGCTGATCCCGCGGGGGACCCTGCGGTCGCCACCGTGGTGGAGACCGCGTCTGAGACCACACCCGCACCCGCGTCTGGGACCACACCCGCACCCGAGCCCGGAACCTCACCCGAGAGCGGGGACGCACCACGTCAGGAGTCCCGCCGGCCGAAACCGGGCCGGATCGCGGCCATCGCCGTGGGAGGCGTCGTGGTGGTCGCCGCCGTCGTGGTCCCACTCGTGCTGTGGGCACCGGGGCACCATGCCGCCGACCCGCTGAGCGGCCTGCGTGACCCTTGCGCGGCCGTGCCGCACTATTACTTCGAACAACTCGGGTTGCCCGAGCCTCCGACCCGCCACACGGACGACGTTCGTGGGCGCTCCCGGTGGTGCGAGTGGGGGGCGGGCCAGGACCGGGACCTCACGGTCGGCTACGACACCGAGAGCATGGCGGACACGCGGGCCGGCGACCCCGCGGCGAAACCGTACGCGGGCATCAAGGGCGCCTATGAGGTCTATCGCGCCGACCAGGGCATGTGCGTGGTCACATGGCCGACGTCATTCGGGACAGCGGACCTGACCTACGCGCCCGATCAGCAGCAATCCGACTGCTCGATCGCCGAGGGGTTGGCCCGCGTGGCCTATCCGAACCTCTCCCGCTGACCGTGCCGGAGTCGGTGAAGTGGCTCTCGGTGTCGATGACGTGGGACCTCGGCCGGCGCGCCGGGACACTCTCCGGCGTCGGCGTCGGCACGTTCGTCGCGGCGCGCTTCCTACGGGGGACCCCGTCGGGGCCGCATCGCGGAGGTGGCGCGCGACGAAGTCCCGCCAGTACGCGACGGCTTCGGGCTCGGTCTCCGCGTGGGCGCCCGCGTAGCCGAGGAGTTGCTTGTCGGGCGATCCGAGCTCCTCGAAGAGCGCCAACTGGCCCTCCCTGGGGAAGATCTCGTCGTACCACTGGAGGTGGAAGAGGGTCGGCGCGGTGATCCGCCGCGCGTCCGCCACGACGCGCCGGGGGGCGTTCAGGCCGGCGGGCATGCCGGGCGCCTGCCGGAGGCCGAACTTGCCGAGGACGACGCAGCGCATGCGGTCGTCCAGCGCGGCCGCCAACGGAAGGCCGAAGCGTGTCCCCATCGACAGGCCCAGGTAGCCGAGACGTGCGGTGTCCACGAGGCCCAGGGCCCCGAGGGAATCCACCACCGCCAGCCAGTCGCCCGTCATCCGGTCGAGAACGGCGTCGAGCCCCTCTTCGACGATGCGGGGCTGGTACTCCTCGGCCGGCAGCGGGCGGGGGACCCGGTCGCCGTGATACGGCCCGTCGACGGCGAGCGCGGCGATTCCCACCTGCGACGCGAACCAGCAGGCCAGGCCGGTGACCCGCGCGCTCCTCTTGTGCCCGCTGCCGCCGTGTCCCAGCAGGACCAGAGCGGGAGGTGCGGAGGACGGGGTGGGCGGCAGCCAGAGCACACCCGGCACGGTGCTCCCGTTGCGGGGCAGACGGAACACCGCCTCCCGGACACCGCCCTCCAGCACGCGACGACCGACCCACGCCACTGTGCCATCCACCTCGTCCACGCAGCCATTGAACCAGCGGCCCCGTAGCCGTCGCGTGGAAGTGACGCTCCGTCAGTTCGCTGCGCGTACCGGCACGTCGGCGCCGAGCGCGTCGAGGACGGCCAGGGGGTCGAGACAGTCGCGCCAGTGCGTGATCCCGCGGTCCCGGATGGTGATCGCCGACACGAAGTGGTTGCTGTACCGCTTTCCGGTGCTGCCCTGAGCGGCGCCACCCTGAGGGGACCGTACGGTTCGGGACGGGCGCTCGCACTGGGCGACCATCCGACCACGCACGGCGGTACCGTTGGGACGGGGGCAGGAGTTAAGAGCGTTAAGCGGTCAGAGCCGGGCGAGGCGGTCGACCAGGAGGGCCACTCGCGGTTCGGCGTCCTGCGGGAGGAGGCGGCCTGACCGGGTCAGCGTCGCCAGGCCGTGCAGGGAGGCCCAGAAGACCTCGGTGAACAGCCCCGGGTGGACGCCGTCCCCGGCGACCTCGCCCAGGCTCTCCAGCAGTGCGGCGAAGGCGTCCTTGAGTGGCTCGGGGGTCTCCTCCTGGGCGAACGCCAGGCCGCCGTCGAGCTGGAAGATGGCGTCGTAGACCGCCGGGTTCTGCTCGGCGAAGTCGAGGTAGGCGCGGGCGAGGGCGGTGATCCGCTCGCGCGGGCCGTTCGCCCTGGCGGCCGCGGCCCGCACCGCCGCCGCCAGCTCGGCGGCGCCCTCCAGGGCGACGGCGCCGATGATCTCCCGTTTGCCGCGGAAGTGGCTGTAGAGGACCGGCTGGCTGTACTCGATGCGCTCGGCGAGCCGGCGGGTGGTGACGGCGTCCCAGCCCTGCTGCTCGGCGAGTTCGCGGGCCGTCGCCAAGATCAGGCGCTCGCGGGCCGCCCGTTCGCGCTCCTTGCGTTCCTTTACCGACATGATCCGATCCTAGCAGTGCTAGACAAGCAAGCTCTAGTAGTACTAGCGTTGACTCATCACCTAGCAACACTAGATTCTCAGGGGGTCGTCATGGTCAATGCGCTCGAGGTGCTCACCACCGTGGTCGTCGGCGTGATGGTGGGGGTGGAGTTCTCCGTCGCCTTCGTCATGAATCCGATCCTCAACGCGCTCCCCGAGGACAGCAGGCAACAAGGCCACGCGCACGGGGGCCGGATGCTCGGCGCCGTGATGCCGGTCTGGTACATCACCTCGCTCGTCCTCACCGCCGTCTGGGCCGTCGCCAGGTGGCACCACCACCACACCGGGCTCGTCGTCACGGCCGGCGCGCTGCTGATCGTCAGCGTGGTCATGTCGATCCTGCTGCTCGTCCCGATCAACAACCGGAACAAGAACTGGACCCCCGACAACCGGCCCGCCGACTGGAAGGAGCAGATGGACCGCTGGCTCCTCCTCCACTACGTCCGCGTCGCCGTCATCATCGCCGCCTTCACCCTGCTGGTCGTGGCCCTCGTCTGAACCGCCGCCGCGACCTCGTGGGGGACGGACCGTGCTCACCGAGCGGCGGACGCCGCTCGGTACGCGCGCTCTGGAGGCTGGTTCGCGCGCACGTGGGCGTCGACCGCGGCGAGGTGGGCGGCGATGCGGTGGGGGTCGTCGAAGGAGGCGCGGAAGCTGTTGCGGGCCAGGTCCGCCAGCGCGGGCCGGTCCAGGCCGAGGTCGGTGTGCACGGCCTGGTAGTTGTCGTTGACGTAGCCGCCGAGGTAGGGCGGATCATCGGAGTTGACCGTGACCAGCAGGCCGGCCGCCATCATCGCGGGCAGCGGATGCGCCGCCATGGACGGCACGACGCGCAAGGCGACGTTCGACGGCGGGCAGACGGTCAGCGGGACCGCCTCGTCGCGGAGGCGGGCCATCAGGTCCGGGTCGGCCGAGGCAGCGACGCCGTGGTCGATACGGTCGGCCCGGCAGATGTCCAGCGCTTCGCGGACGTACTCGGGCGGGCCGTCCTCGCCCGCGTGGATCGTGGTGCGGTAGCCGCGGGCGCGGGCGGTCGCGTAGTAGTCGGCGAACTTGGCGGGCGGGTTGCCGCGCTCGGCCGCGCCGAGCCCGATGCCGAGGAGTCGGTCGCGCCACGGCTCGATCAGCTCCAGCACCTCCAGCGCGGCGGCCTGGGTGCGGTGGCGCTGGCTGGTGACGATCAGCGCGCCGTCGATGCCGAGGTCGGTGCGCGCGTCGGAGATCGCGGCCAGGACCGCGTCGAGCTGGTCGCCGATCGGGGTGCCCGCGTCGAGGAACGTCTGCACCCCGAGGAACATCTCGGCCCGCCGGACCCCGTCGGCCGCCGCGCGGGTCAGGTAGGACCGGGCGAGGTCGTAGAAGTCCTGGCGGGTACGCAGCACCGAGGCGGCCCGGAACAGCAACGGCAGGAAGTGTTCCAGGCCGGTGAACGTGTAGGCGGCGCGCGCCTGTTCGACGTCCGGCCAGGGCAGTTCCACGTGGTTGCGCGCGGCGAGCGCGAAGAGCATCTCCGGTTCGAGCGTGCCTTCCAGGTGGACGTGCAGCTCGGCCTTGGGCAGTGCCGCGACGAACGCGTCGGTCATGGTGGGACTCCGTACAGTTCCGTGCGAGGACCAGCTCCCGCGGCAGCGCAGGCAGGCGGGCCCGCTCGCCAGGGCCACCGGCCACCGGCCACCGGCCACCGGCCACCGGCCACCGGCCACCGGCCGAGCATAGTCGGGGGCGGCTGAAAGGCACCGTCGGGGACGGCACCGCGCTCAGCCGCGCTGCCGGGCCTCCATCGTCACCGCCAGGGCGAAGAGCAACTGCCGGTCGACGGAGTCCTCGTGCACGGTCAGGCGGTACCAGTCGTCGAACACCTTGGGCTTGTCGATGCTGAACACCGGCTCGCCGTCCCGCGTGAAGTCGAAGTGGTACTTCACCAGGGCGCCGGCGATCTCCCCGGCCGTGTCGAGCAGCGTCAGCAGCCGCCGGGCCCGCGCGGTGGTGGCGCTGCGCTCGGTGCCGGTGAGCCTGCCGAGGCCGGGCTGCTCGAACTCCCAGGTGGTGCGGTCGACCGACTTCCTCGGCAGCACCCCGAACGAGCCGAGCAGCCGGTCCTCGGGGTCGAACGCCTCGTATCCGGTCAGGGCGGCGAGCCAGCCCTTCGAGCTCTCCCGGACGGCCACCAGCTTCTCGCCGCGCCGCTCGTCCGTGTAGATGTCCAGCGCGTCGGACATCTTCAGCTGCTTCTCGGCGTAACCGAGCTGCTTCCCCGGTTTCCCGCTCCCGTCGTCCGCGGAGATCCGGTACTTGCGCTTCAGCCCGAGGGAGGTCTTGCGTACGTGGTAGGTCGAGGTCGGCACGCTCCCCAGGGTAGGCAGGTCGGGGCGGAGATCGGGCCGAACCGCCCGGGGGCGGCGGCGCCGTGGCGGCGCCGCCCCCGAACCGGTCAGCCGCCTGCCCGCGGGCGCAGGCGGACCGCCGTGCTGCCCAGGCGCGGGATCTCCACGAGCACGTCGGCGCCGTCGCGGGTGGCCTCGCCCGCGTGGTCGCCGAGGTAGGTGGCGCGTTCGGCGTGCGCGACGGGGAAGCCGCAGCGCAGCCGGACGGTACGGGGCTCGTCGGCGTAGGACTGGAGGCGGACCAGGAGGTCGGCCGGCTCGGAGCCGCCCTCGTCCGCCTCGCGCCCCTCGCCCTGACCCTGACCCTGACCCTGACCCTCGCCCTGGCCCTCGCCCCGCGCCGGGACCGGCGCCGCGTCGACGACCCGCACGTACGGATCGTCGAGGGCGAGCAGCGCGCGCTCGCCCGGGTCGTCCGCGGCGGGCTCGCCGTGCGCGGCGACGCCCACCAGCGGGTGGTCGATCTCCTGGGCGGTGCGCAGGCCCAGCGCCTCGGCGGCGATGGTCTCGCCGCGCCGGCGGACGCCGACCGCGTAGCGGAAGGTGGTGTCGAACGCCTGCTGGGCCGGGAAGTTGGTGTCCCAGAGGTTGTTGTGGACCCACGAGTAGAGGGTGCCCGGCTGCCGGGGCGCCGTGGAGTCGGGGAACGGCGCGTACGGCAGCGGGATGGTCTCCGGCTCGACCAGGGGCGCGTCGCGCGTCACCCACGCGACCGGCCCGCCGGCGTCCCCGAGCGCGACGAACGACCGTACGGCGCGCATGTGCTGGGGAGCGCCGGGGACGTGGGCGAGGCCGGTGCCGGTCAGGGCGCCGGTGATCTCGTAGCGGACGGCGGGGTCGGTGAGGGCGAACGGGAAGGCCAGGTAGGCGCTCTCCTTCGCCATGGTCGCGGGCTTGTCGAAGCGGTTGTCGAGGACGACGTGGGCGTCGTCGCGGCCCAGGCTGACCGTGGTGCGGGCGAGGTGGACCCCGTCGGCCGCGTACTCGTAGGTCAGACGCGCGCCGAGGGCGTCATCGACGCGTTCGAGCAGGACGGCGGGCCGGGCCAGCGAGCGCGAACCGAGGAGTTCCAGCTCGTCGGACGTGGTCGTCTTGTTGGCCTGGTGGTTGTAGCCGGGCGCCGAGGTGTAGGTGTCGTAGACGTAGCCGTTGAAGCCCACGACGGCGTCCTGGTCGACGAGTTCGCGGCCGGTGGCCTTCTCGGTGATCGAGGCGACACAGGCGCGGGCCAGGTCGACCCGCACCGTGAGGTGGTCGTTCTCCAGCACCAGGTCCTCCGCGGTCGGCAGCGGGACCCGGCGGTCGCCGTCCTCGGCGTGGCCGTCGGTGCGCGGGGCGACCGCGGTGCCCGGCTCGCCCGCCGTGAGGTCCAGCCGGACCAGCCCGAGCGGCGGGACATCGGGCACCTCGACGTGCACCCACCGGCCCGCGTCCCGGTGCACCGGGTTGACCTGCGGCGTCACGACGGTGGGCAGCGGCTTGCCGGTACGGCCGTCGGTCACCGCCAGCGCCCGGTCCAGCGGGACGCGGCTCTCGCGTACGAACAGCGCGACGACCGAAGTGCGCCGCGCCGACGTGGTGTTGACCGCCCAGAAGGTGGCGTCGGCGCCGGCCGCGGTCGGCAGCGCCGCGCCCAGCGCGGCCGAGGCGTGGTCGCGGAAGGTGTCGGCGTCGTTGTCGCCGTGCAGGGCGTAGCCGTACTTCCAGTGCCACTGCTGGTCGCCGGAGGACATCCCCTCGTCGCCGTGGGTCCAGGGGTCGGCCGCGCCCCACGTGTGCTCGTTGAACAGGGAGATCGACCGGTAGACGCCGGCGGCGCCGAGCCGGGCGTCGGCGGCGTGCGCGGGGGCGGGGCCGGCGGGTTCGGCAGAGTCGACGGGTTCGGCGGAGGGGGCGGTTCCGGCCCGGCCGGCGAGGTCGGTGAGCGCGGCCATGCCGTACAGCGTGGTCGCGTCGGCCACCTTCGCCTGCGCGCGGCGGACCATCGCCTGCGGCCGGGCGCCGGAGCCGACGCCCTCGACCCACCAGTCGCCCCAGTCGCCCTCGAAGACGGGGACGGCGTCGCCCAGCCGCTGTTCGGCGTCGGTGAAGAAGTCCGTGTTGGTGGACAGCCGCAGGGTCGGCGCGGCCCAGGTCTCGTTCCAGCGGCGCACCGTCTCCGCGAGGATCAGCCGCGGCGGCGCGTTGTCCCCGAAGTGGCCCTGGACCCGCAGGTGCAGCAGGTCCCACGGGTACGGGTCGCGGTGGCCCGCGGTCGGCCCCGGCGAGCCGAACAGCTCGGGCGGGATGGGGTAGGGGTTGGTGGCGAGCGCGGTCAGGTACGCGGGCAGCAGGTCGTCGACCATCTCGTAGGAGGTGTCGAAGCCGAGCACCGGGCCCTCCATGTAGGCCAGGCCGTGCGGGCTGTCGGTCATCCAGGTCAGCAGCTCGTTCCCGGACGGGGCGCGCCAGCGGAACAGCCGGGGGAGTTGCGCGCCGCCGTTCATGTTGGGCACCGAGCGGCCGGCCCAGTTGTGCGCCACCGACAGGTAGCGCACGCCGAGCGGGGTCAGGGCGTCGGGCAGCCCGGCGACGGTGCCGGGCACGTCGGTCTGCATGGCGCTGCGGAAGTCGATGCCGTGGGTCTGCTTGACGCCGCGGGCCAGCCGCAGCAGTTCGTGCAGCTCGTCCGTGGAGCAGGTGTCGGTGTGCAGGTTGTACGGCATGGCGGTCAGCTCGATCTGGCCGGCCTTCACCCGCTGGATGAACTCCGCGACCCGTGCCGCCGGCCGGGCGGCCGCCCACTGCTCGAACGACCACAGCGACTCCACCGCCCAGCGGAACTTGGCGTTGTCCGGCCAGTCGTCGGTGGCCCGGGTCAGGTCGAGGCAGGAGTCCAGGAACGCGACGTGCTCGCCGAGCACCGTGCCCTGCGGGTCGGTGTACCCGATGTCGAGGTGCGAGTGGTGCACCAGGTGGATCGTCCACTCGCGCGGCGGCTGGAGGACGAAGGCGAGCACCGCGGAGGTGCCGTGGCCGGTGGCGGTGATCCGCAGGTCACGCGGGGCGCTCTCCAGGGGCAGCAGCAGCCGCTGCCCGCCGGGTGCGGGCACGGCCTGCACGGGTATCGACCCGCCGCCGGCGGCCTCGGCGGTGAAGGTCCACCCGCCGTGGTCGGACCGGTCGCCGTCGATCAGTATCCGTACGCAGCGCAGCGCGCCGGACGGGGTACGCCGGACCAGGTGTTCCGGCATGGCGCGGAGCCGGGTGCCGCCGGCCTGGGCGGTGGCGGCGACCGCGAGGCCGACCATGCTCGTCCGGGCCTTGTCGGTCGACCATCGGCGGTCGCGTACGAGGGCACGCGTCGTCATGAGCTGTCTCTCCCAAGGTGGTTCGGTCAGGACGTCGGTGGTGCGGTCCGCGGGTGCCGGCGTCGGGACGCCGGTGGTGCGGTCCGGAGGTGCTGACGTCAGGACGTCAGGCGCAGGCTGTTGACGAAGAAGCGCTGGAAGACGAAGAAGAGCACCACGGTGGGCACCGACGCGACCAGCGCGCCGGCCAGCACGACGGGCGGGCCCACCGTGGAGTAGTTGCCGCTCAGGTCCGCCAGGGTGGCCATCACCGGCCGCACGTTGGGGCTGAGCGAGAGCGTGATGCCGAACAGCAGGTCGTTCCAGATCCAGGTGAACTGGAAGATGAACGCGGCCAGCAGGGCGTTCCTGGCCAGCGGCAGGTGGATGGAGAGGAACATCCGCAGCCAGTTGACGCCGTCGAGCTGGGCGGCCTCGGAGATCTCCCGCGGCACGGTCATCATGAAGTTGCGGTTGACGAAGAACGCGAAGGGCACGGTGAGCGCCACGTAGATCAGCACCATGCCGTACTGGGTGTCGTACAGGCCGGTGCGGGCGTACCCGGTGAACAGCGGGGACAGGAAGGTCTGCAACGGCAGCACGGTGCCGATGAAGATGGCCCAGAACCAGATCGCCGGGCGGCGGACCGGCATGACCGTGACGGCGAAGGAGGCCAGCGCCGCGATCACCACCGCGATCGCCGCGCCCACGACGGCGTACAGGAAGGTGTTCAGCAGGCCCCGCCCGACGTCGGCGCTGGAGAACGCGGCGCGGATGTTGCGGGTCAGGCCCCAGGAGCCGAACCACCACCGCGGCGAGCCGGTGTACTGCTTCGACGGGGTGAACGCGTTGACGACCACCAGCCAGGTCGGCAGCAGCCACAGCACCGAGACCAGGGCGACCAGCACATGGCGTACGGCCCGGCCGGTCATGCCACGCCTCCCCGCTGCGGCTGGACCTGCCGGCGCAGGTAGAGCCAGGACGCCGCGACGACCACCGCGGTCAGCACGACGGACACGGCGGCGCCGTAGCCGTACCGGTTGAGGGTGAAGGTCTGCCGGTACATCGTCAGGGCCAGCGTCTCGGACGCGGTGCCGGGGCCGCCCTGCGTCAGCAGCCACACGATGTCGAAGGTCTTGAGGCTGTTGACGATGGACATCCCCACCACGACCACGGTCATGGGCCGCAGTTGGGGCACGATCACCTTCAGGAACAGCTGCAGGCCCTGCGCGCCGTCGATCTTCGCGGCCTCGATGGTCTCGGTCGGGATGGTCTGCAACCCGATCAGGAACAGCAGCAGGGCGGCGCCGGTGGACTGCCAGGTCGTCGCCACGATCATCACGATCGTGTTCAGCGGCCAGTGCAGCAGCCAGTCGTGCTGCCAGCCGCCGAGCCCGATGGCGTGCAGCGTCTGGTTGACGGCGCCGTCGGACTTCAGCAGGTACGTCCACAGCAGGGCCGTCGCGGAGCCGGACAGGGCGTAGGGGATGACCACGGCGGTGCGGGCCACCACGCCCCAGCGCACCGAGTGGGTCAGCACCGCGAGCACCAGGCCGAGCAGCACCGGCAGGACCAGCGTGCCGACCACCCACATGACCGTGTTGAGCAGCGACCGGCCGAAGTCGGGGTCGGTGAGCAGCGCACGGTAGTTGGCCAGGCCCACGAAGTGGGCGGTGATGCCGTTGTCGTCGAACAGGCTGCGGTAGGAGGTGACCGCGAACGGCACCACCAGCAGCGCCGCGACGAGCGCCACGGCGGGCGCGAGGAACGCACCCACCCATGCGGCGCGCCGGACGCCGCCGTGCCGGGGCACGCGGGCCGGGTTCCCGGATCGGCGGGCCGTCGTGCGGGGGACCGTCTTGGCTCCAGAGGTCAGGACTTCCACGCCTTCCACTCCTTTTCGGCTCGGCGCTGCATGCTCGCCAGGGTCCGCGCGGCCCGGGCGGCCGTGGGGTCGATCATGAAGGCGCTGAGATCCTGCACGTTTCCCTCGATCAGCACCGGTGGGGACGCCTCCCAGTAGCGGATGGCCTGCGCCGGCCGCTGCGTACGGACCTGCGCGGCGACCTCGCGCACCGCTCCCACGTCCGGCACCACCGACGGGTCCGCGGAGGTGTCGCGCAGGAAACCGGTCCACGCCCGCTGCACGGCCGGGTCGAACCAGGTGCGGGCGGTGTCGAGGGCGCCCTGGCGCTTGTGGGCCTTGGCCGACACCGCCAGCACGCCGCTCTCCACCACCACCGAACTCGTCCCGCCGGGCGGCGGGGGCAGCAGGAACGCGCCGAGGTCCGCGTTCTTGATGCCGGCGGTGAGGAACGCGCCGGTGTTCCAGGTGCCGTGCAGGCACATCGCGGTGGTGCCCTGCGCGAAGCGTCCCGGCAGGTCGGAGACGGACGCGTCGGGCGAGGAGAATGCGCCGCGCCGGTACAGGTCGCTCCACACCCCCATCGCCTGGCGGCACTCGGCGTCGGTGTACGACCGCTTGCCGGCGGCGAGGTCGAGGTAGAACCGGTGGTCCAGCCCGTTGACGAGCTGCTGGAACCAGATCGACGACTCCCAACTGGTCGCGCCGCCCGACGAGATGGGCGTGATGTGCCGCGCGTGCGCGGTGTCCACCACGTGCAGGAACTCCTGCCAGGTGGTGGGCACCTCGACGCCGAGCCGGGCGAAGACCGGTTTGCTGTAGAAGACGGCGTAGTACGACTTGTACAGGGGCACGCCGTACTGCCGGCCGTCGGCGGTGAACGTCTCGCGCAGCGCAGGGTCGTCGCACCAGCCGCGGCTCTTCGCCTCGTCCCACGCGCCGGTGACGTCGGCGAGGATGCCGGCGCGGGCGACGTCCCGCAGCCGGTAGCCGTTCCACCACTTGACGAGGTCGGCGGTGGAGTCCGTCTGCGCGGACATCCGCACGATCTGCTGGTAGTTGCTGACGTTGGGCACGGCCTGCGGTGCCAGCCGGTAGCCGCCGAGCCGGCGCAACTCGGTTCCGGCGGCGTGGTATCCGGGCGTCCAGCTCGGGTTGTCGTTGAAGAGCGAGAGTGTGTCGGCCGGTGCGGGCTTGGTGAGTGTGCCGCGCTCACAGGCACTGAGCGCGAGGGCGGCGGCCCCGGCGAACGACGCGGCCAGCGCCGTGCGCCGGCTTACCGTCCGGGTCGTGTCGATCATCCCCATGGGACCCCCTCGTCACGGGTTCAGCGGCCTGCTAAGTTATCGGTAACGTACAGGTGTGCTCAGGGTTTGAGAAGACTTAACGTTGACGTTATCTCGATAAGGTTGGTGACATGGTCGACCGTCCACAGGCCACAGTGCAGGCGTCGCAGTACGACCCCCGGCCGCGCTACCCCGTGAGCGACGGCACCGTCATGGTGGGATGGGCCGACGCGGCGGACGCCCTGGGCGCAACCGTCCGGCTGCTCGCGGTCGATGGGCCCGCGGCCGTCGAATGGGAGGCCGTCGCACGCGAGTTGACGGCAGCCCTCGCCGCCACCCGCCCCCGCGTCACCGTCGCGGACGTCCGCGACGCGGCGCGCGACTGGGCCGACATCCGCCGCCTCACCGAGTCCGAAACGCTGCGCGACGACCCGGACTTCGCGAGACTCGCAGGTGGCAGCCTGTCCGACCTGTTGGACCCGGACGCGCTGGC